>NZ_JACGMO010000079.1:0-35220 GCF_015354745.1 Micromonospora sp. S-DT3-3-22 | reverse complement strand
ACCCCGACGACCTTCCGGGCCAGCGCCTCCGTCACCGCGCCCGCGACCGGCGGCACCCTCGCCCCATCCACCTCGGCACCCCCGGCTTCCGCGCCCCCGGCCCCGGCCTCCCCCGTCTTCCGGCCGCCCGCCTCCGCACCCCCGGCCCCGTCCGCATTCACCCCGCCGACCTCCGCGCCCCCGGCACCCTCCGCGCCTCCCTCCGTGTTCACCCCGCCGACCTCCGCACCCCCGGCAACCTCCGCATTCACCCCGCCGACCTCGGTGCCTCCCGCCACGGCGGGTACCGGCCGAACGGATGCCGGCAGCGCGGGAACCGGCAGTGCGGCAGCCGGTACGGCCATGCCGACGTTCCGGACGCCGGTCGTGCCCGACCCGGTGGGTGACGGCGCGACCTCGGCGCTGCCGGTGGTGCCGGCCCCCGCGCTGCCCAGCTGGCCCGCATCCGGGTCCGCGCCGCGCCGCACGGCCGGCGACGCCACCCGCCCCTCCCCCGGTACGCCCTACCGGGGCGGCCCGGACCTGGCCAGCGTCGGGTACGGCGGCACCGACGGCCCGGGGCACGCCACGGTGGCCTTCCCGGCCGCCAACCCGGTGGAGAACTCCGGCTCGCTGACCGGGCACATCCTGGCCCAGGGCTGGTCCGACACGCCGGCCCCGCGATCCAGGACCACCCGGGTGGTGATCGTGCTCGCCGCCTCGCTGGGGCTGCTGGTGGCGATCAGCGTGCTGGTCGTCCTGCTCGCCAACGACGTGATGGACGGGCTGGTCGGCGGCATGCTGTCCCAGTGAGGCCGGCCCGACGGCGATGCCGGTGGAGGGGGACCGCCGGGCGGGTGGGGGATGCCCGGAACGGGTGAGTCCGCCCACTACCGGCTCGGGGCCCCCTGGCGACGTCACCGGAGCGCCGTACACTTGTCGGGATCACTGACCCGGCACGCGTGGCGTGCCCCTGGGCGATCTTGCGGGCGATTCGGCGGCGTACCCATGCTGCGGCGGGCCATCGCGAAGATGCGCCCCGCTCGAAAGGCATTTCTTGACCACCTCCGTTGACCCCGGCACCAGTCCGTCCGCCCACGACCTCCCGACCGACGACGTCGCCCCGGCCACCCCCGTCGGCTTCGCCGACCTGGGGCTGCCCCGGCAGCTCGTCGACGCCCTCGCCCGGCAGGGCATCACCACCCCGTTCGAGATCCAGCGGGCCACCGTGCCCGACGCCCTCGCCGGCCGGGACGTCCTCGGCCGGGGCCAGACCGGCTCCGGCAAGACCCTCGCCTTCGGCCTACCGATCGTCGCCCGGCTGGCCGAGCTGAACCGGGCCCGGCCGCTGCACCCGCGCGCCCTGGTCCTCGTCCCCACCCGCGAGCTGGCGATGCAGGTCAACGACGCGCTGCTGCCGCTGGGCAAGGCCGTCGGGATCTTCCTCAAGACCGCCGTCGGCGGCGTGCCGTACGACCGGCAGATCGACGCGCTGCGGCGGGGCGTCGAGATCGTCGTGGCCACCCCGGGCCGGCTCGGCGACCTGATCAGCCGGGGTGTCTGCGTCCTGGACGACGTCGAGGTGACCGTCCTCGACGAGGCCGACCAGATGGCCGACATGGGGTTCCTTCCCGAGGTCACCGAACTGCTCGCCAAGACCCCGGCGGGTGCCCAGCGGCTGCTGTTCTCGGCCACCCTGGACGGTGACGTCGACGCACTGGTCAAGCGGTTCATGACCGACCCGGTGACGCACTCGACCGCGCCGTCGACCGCGTCGGTGTCCACGATGGACCACCACCTGCTGCTGATCCCGCCGCACGACAAGTTCGCCGTGGCGGCGTCGATCGCGGCCCGGTCCGGCCGGACAATGCTCTTCGCCCGTACCCAGCTCGGTGTCGACCGGCTGGTGGAACAGCTCGGTGCGGTGGGCGTACGGGCCGGTGGGCTGCACGGCGGCAAGACCCAGCGGATGCGTACCAAGACCCTCGCCGAGTTCCGTGAGGGACGGATGGACGTGCTGGTCGCCACCGACGTGGCGGCCCGGGGCATCCACGTCGACGGGGTGTCGCTGGTCCTGCACATCGACCCGCCGAAGGACCCGAAGGACTACCTGCACCGGGCCGGCCGTACCGCGCGGGCCGGCGAGTCCGGCGCGGTGGCCACGTTGGTGCTGCCCAAGCAGCGGCGGACCACGCTGGCGATGCTGGAGAAGGCCGGCGTGGAGCCGGCCGAGACCCGGGTACGGGCCGGCGACGCGGTGCTCGCCGAGCTGACCGGTGCCCGCGAGCCCAGCGGTGTCCCGGTCCGTGAGGAGCCCGAGCCGCGTCGGCACGGCGACCGTCCGCGTCGCTTCGGCGACCGGGACGCCCGGGGCCACGGCGGCGACCGGGGCCACGGCGGCAGCCGGGACGGCCGCGGCGGCTACGGCGGGGAACGCCCACGTAGCAGCTACGGCACGGAGCGACCGGCCCGGGAGCGGAGCTACGGCGACCGGCCGACCGGGGACCGCCGCTACGGCGACCGCCCGTTCGGTGACCGCGCCGCCCGGGACGACCGCCCCACCGGCGACCGGGGCTACGACGACCGGGCCGGGGGCGGCGACCGGGGCTACCGCGAGCGCACCGGCGGCTACCGCGAGCACAGCGACCGCAGCGGCGGCGAGCGGGGCTACCGCGACCGCCCCACCGCCGGCTACGGCGACCGGACCACCGGCGGCCACGGCGAGCGGGCCGGCGGCGGGCAGGGCTTCGGCGACCGGACCGGCGGGGGCCACCGCGACCGGCCGGGTGGCGAGCGCGGCTACGCCGACCGTCCCCGGACGGACCGGAGCTACGGCGACCGGGGTTTCGGTGACCGGCGCTTCGGCGAGCGCAGCGAGCCGCGCTTCGGTGACCGGGACGCCCGGGGCGAGCAGCGGTCCGGTGAGCGCCGGTTCGGCGGCGGTGACCCGCGTGGCGCCGACCGTCGGGGCGGGTTCCGCACCGAGGGACGCGTCCGCGACGACCGGCCGCGCGACGACCGGCGGGGCTTCGGCGGACGGCCGCCGGCGCGTACCCACTGACCGGTTTTCCGACGCCGCCCCGGAGCACCCGCTCCGGGGCGGCGTTTCCGCATGCGCTGCCGTGGACGCCCTGCTGGCGTAACGTCCGGACCATGCCGAGGTCACTTTTCTGGAGCCGGACCGACACCGCCGGGGCCGAGCACGCCGTCCTCGACGACGGGGCCGGACTCACCGCGCACGGCACCCAACTGTCGGTCGACCCGATCCCCTACACCTGCCGCTACCGGCTGGTGACCGGTGCGGACGGGGCCACCACCTCGCTCGCCGTGGAGGTGGAGGGGGCCGGCTGGTCGCGGAGCGTACGGCTGGAACGCGGCGCGGACGCCTGGCGGGTGCGTACCGGCGAGCAGGGTGACCTGGACGCGGCGCTGCGGGCGGCCGGGCAGCCACCGGCCGGCTTGCCCGGCATCGAGGACACCGACCGGCTGCAACCGGCGCTCGACGTCGACCTGGGCGGCTCGGCCCTGTTCAACAGCCTGCCGATCCGTCGGCTGGGGCTGGCGGGGGCCGTGTCCAGCACCGAGCACCGGATCACCGTGGCGTGGGTGCTGGTGCCCAGCCTGGAGGTGGTGGCCGGCGAGCAGGTCTACACCGCGCTCGGTCCGGGTCGGGTGGGGTTCACCAGCGACACCTTCCGCACCGAGCTGGAGGTGGACGGCGAGGGGCTGGTCCGGCACTACCCCGGGCTGGCCGACCGGGCCGACCTGGGCTGACGGCGGAACCGGGCCGTGCCGGGTCAGCCCGGCCAGCTCCCGGTGGTGAGGAACCGGTCGATGGTGGCCAGGTGCGGGGCGAGGTCGAGGCCCTGCGCGGCCACCCAGCCGTCGTCGTAGTAGGTGTCGGCGTACCGGTCCCCGGCGTCGCAGATCAGCGTCACCACCGAGCCGGGTCGCCCCTGGGCGAGCAGTTCCGCGATCAGCCCGAACGCCCCCCACAGGTTGGTGCCGGTGGAGCCGCCGACCCGCCGGCCGAGCACCGCCGAGCCGGCCCGCATGGCGGCCAGCGACGCGGCGTCGGGCACCTGGGTCATCCGGTCGACCACCGAGGGGAGGAAGGACGCCTCGACGGTGGGTCGGCCGATCCCCTCGATCCGGGAGCCCCGGCCGGTGCGTACCGACCAGTCGGCGGCCTGCCAGGCCGGGTAGAACGCCGAGTTCTCCGGGTCGACCACGCAGAGTTTGGTGGGTAGCCGCTGGTAGCGGGCGTACCGGCCGATGGTGGCGCTGGTGCCGCCGGTGCCGGCGCCGACCACGATCCAGGCCGGCACGGGGTGCCGTTCCAACGAGAGCTGGGCGTAGATCGACTCGGCGATGTTGTTGTTGCCCCGCCAGTCGGTGGCCCGTTCGGCGTAGGTGAACTGGTCCATGAAGTGCCCGCCGCTGTCCTCGGCGAGCCAGCGCGCCTCGACCACGACCTTGGCCGGGTCGTCGACCAGGTGGCAGCGCCCGCCGTGGAACTCGATCTGGGCGATCTTCTCGGGTGAGGTGGAGGCGGGCATCACGGCGACGAACGGTAGCCCGAGCATCCGGGCGAAGTACGCCTCGGAGACCGCCGTCGAGCCGGAGGACGCCTCGATCACCGTGGTCGCCGGCCCGATCCAGCCGTTGCAGAGCCCGTAGAGGAACAGCGAGCGGGCCAGCCGGTGCTTGAGGGAGCCGGTGGGGTGCACCGACTCGTCCTTGAGGTAGAGGTCGATCCCCCACTGCCGGGGCAGCGGGAACGGCAGCAGGTGGGTGTCGGCGGACCGGTTGGCGTCGGCCTCCACGGCGGCGATCGCCTCGGTCACCCACACCCGGCTGGCCTCGTCGCACCGGTCGAGATGAGTCACGTCGGCAACGGTACAAGCGAGGTCAGCTCGGGTTCGGGCCGGCCCGGCGTCGTTGCCGGCGCTGCCCGGCCCGGTCCGCCGCCCGGATCACCGGGAGCAGGGCCAGCGCCAGCCGGGGGAAGGCGTCCAGCAGGCGTACCTGGGTGCCCTACCAGCGCGGCAGGCTGACCACCGGCCGGGGGCGGCAGGCCAGCCGGGCGACCGGGCCGCGACCCGTTCCGGGCGCAGCAGGGTGCCGGCGAAGGAGGCCGCCGCGCCGTCGTCGTCGAGCCGGTCGTGCAGCATCGGCGTCCGGATGCCGTCCGGGCAGAGGCAGGAGACGTGTACGTCACGCGGCCCGGCCGTCCGCAGGTCGGCGAGGGTGCCGGTGACCGGGATGCCGGCGCCAGCCCCGGTCGGCCGGTCAGGAGGCCGGCGGCTCGATCGGCTGGGGCCGGTTCTCCCACTTGGTCGACAGGGCGATGCCGGTGCGGGTGGAGGCCACCCCGGGGGTACGGCTCAGCCGCACGATCAGCTGTTCCAGCTCGGCGATGGTGCCCACCCGGGCCTTGAGCAGGAAGGATTCGACGCCGGCCATGAAGTAGCAGGACTCGATCTCGGGCATCTGCCGGAACGTCTCCAGCACGTCGTCGGTGTCCCCGCCGGAGTCCTCGACGATGCCGATGAGCGCGGTCACGCCGAGGCCGATCGCCTCCGGCTCGACCTCGGCCCGGTAGGCCCGGATGACGCCGCTGGACTCCAGCTTGCCGACCCGTTCGTGCACGGCCGGCGCGGAGAGGCCGACCTGCCGGGCCAGCTCGGCGTACGACAGGCGGGCGTTACCGCGCAGTAGTTCGACGAGGCTCCGGTCGATCGCGTCCACGGAGGGTGAGCCTATCCGTTGGGGCGTAACGTCCGGCGACCGGCATCCGTTGGATCTGACAGCAGGTGACAGTTCGCAGACCGACGGTCAAGGGAGTCCCGCGCCGGTACCATTTACTAACTTCCCACTCCGTGCTTTTTTCGCGTTTGGCGGACAGGCCAGTTCGCTGGTGCTGTAATTGCCATACGTCCCTCATGACGGCTCTGGGCTCGCACCGGCCGGGGGCAGTGTGTTCAGCCGAGGGCTTCGTCGACGCGAGGAGGGGGCTGTGGACACTGGAGATCGCCTGCTGACACCGGGTGAGGTCGCCGCACTGTTTCGGGTGGACCCGAAGACTGTGACGCGGTGGGCGGCGGCCGGCCGGATAGGCAGCATCCGGACTCCAGGCGGGCATCGCCGGTTTCGGGAATCCGAGGTGCGGGCCCTGCTGGAAGGGGAGGGCATGTTGGACGAGGCGGACGACATGGGCAAGCCACGCAACATGGGCCCAGCCGCCTCGACCGGGCCGGGTCCGGCCAATGCCGGGATGTACTGAATGGTGCGAGACGGACGCGCGGGCCGGCCGACGAGGCCGGCCCGTCGCCCATTGAACGGCTTTCGGCGGCGCGGCCTGTTCGCCGCCCGGGCCCTGCGCCAGGGCCCGCCGGTAGCGGCCCGCGTGGGCTGATCATGACCCCGACCACCGGTCGGCTGTCGTCGGGGGCCGGTCAGCGTTCGGCGGCCAACTCGCCCGACCAGCGGCGGAACAGGGTGTGCGGCACACCCAGGGCGTCCAGCACCTTGCCGGCGACGAAGTCGACCAGCTGTTGTGCGGTCGCGGACGCCCCCGCGCCGTAGAAGCCGGGGCTGGCCGGCAGCACCACCGCGCCGGCGTCGTGCAGCGCGATCAGGTGTTCCAGGTGGCTGCGGGTCACCGGGGTCTCCCGGGGCACCAGCACCACCGGGCGTCGTTCCTTGAGGTTGACCTCGGCGGCGCGTTGCAGCAGGTCCTTCGACAGGCCGATGGCGATGCCGGCGCAGGCCGCCGTGCTGGCCGGCACGACCGCCATGCCGCGTACCCGGTAGGAGCCGCTGCTCGGGCCGGCGGCGATGTCGCCGGCCGGCCAGTGCCGCACGTCGTCGCCGGTGAGGTCCCGGCCCAGCCAACCGGCGAGGTCCTCGGCCCAGTGGCCGTCCCGGAACGGCCGGCCGGTCTCGTCCAGGACGGTCAGCCGGGCGGCCCGGGACACGATCAGGTCCACCGGCTGCCCGGCGTCGAGCAGGCCCCGGACGACGGCCGCCGCGTAGGGGGTGCCGGACGCCCCGGAAACCCCCACCACCCATGGTTCGCGCATACGCCCAGCCTGCCTGGTGTACGCCGACCGGCGACGCCCACCCCCGCAATCGACCCCGTCGGCACGGTACGGGACCGGCCGGTCGACCCACCGTCGCCGTACCGGTGGTCCGTGCCTCCGGCGGCAGGCCCGGACGGCACGTCAGCGCTGGACCTGCGATGCTGCGGACGGATGATCCACACGGTACGGGGGAGACATCGGTAATGGTCGACGAGATCCTCTGGTCGTTACGGTCGGCGTGCCCGATCCCGCCCCGGCTCTCCCCGTACGCCGACGGGGTGCAGGAGTGGTTGCTGGAGCTGCTGCCCCGACTGGGTCTGCCGTTGGGCGCCGAGGCGCTGCACCGGCTCGACCGGGCCGGCTTCGCCCGGTACGCGGGCCGTCTCTACCCGGACGCCAGCGAGCCGGACCTGCGTACCGTGTCGGCCCTTTTCACCTGGTTCTTCCTGGTCGACGACGCCTGCGACGGGCCGGACCGGCTGCCCTCGGAGCAGATCCGGGCGCTGCGCCGCGGGACGCTGACCCTGCTGCACGACGGGCCCCGTCGGCGGCACCCGGGATTCGGGGGGCCGCTGCGCCGGCTGCTGGTCGAGGCGTGGCGGATGCCCCGCCGCCGGATGCCGGCGCGCTGGCGGCTGCGGTTCGCCGACGCGGTCGCCGACCACCTGGACGGCAACTGGCGGGAGGCGGTGGCGAAGGAGAGCGGCCGGACGCCCGGCGTGGCCGAGTACGTGACGCTGCGCCGGGCCACCTCGGCGGCGTACGTGTCGTATCCGCTGATCGAGTTCGTCGGGGGCCGGGCGCTGCCGGACGCGGTCTACCACCATCCGCTGCTGCGCCGGATCGGTGAACTCGGCAACGACCTGCTCTCCTGGTACAACGACCTCGCCTCGATGGAACGGGACCGGACCACCTCGGGCGGGCACAACCTGGTGCTGGCGCTGGCCGACGAACGGGCCGTGCCGGTGGAACGGGCCGCCGAGCTGGTCGCCGAGCGCTGGCGGGACACGATGACCCGGTTCCAGGTGCAGCGCGCGGCCGTCCCGTCGTTCGGCCCGGCGCTGGACGACTCCGTCGCCGCCCACCTCGACGGCATCGCGAACGCCGTCCGCGGCACCATCGACTGGACCCTGGAAAGCGCCCGCTACCCCGTCCACCCCCACCCCTGACAGCCCCCACCCCCAGCCACCCCACCCCACCCCGCTAGAACCCACCCCGGTGATCAAGAAGTTTGCGTCAACTCGAAGATCAAACTTGACGTAAACCTCTTGATCAACTGACGCAAAGCTCTTGACCACCGGGGGCAGCGGGCCGAGCACAGGACAGAGCAGGGTGCAGGACAGTGCAGCGCCGGATTGCGCAGTAGGGAAGAGGCGGGATCAGGGGCGCAGGTCGAGGCGGATCACCAGGTCGAGCAGGGCGAAGACGAACAGGGCGATGCCGACGAAGCCGTTGGCGGTGAAGAAAGCCCGGTTGACCCGGCTCAGGTCGGTCGGGGTGACCACCACGTGCTGGTAGCCGAACGCGACCGCGGTGAGGGCCAGCCCGATCCACCAGGGCCAGCCGAAGCCGACCAGCGCACCGAACCAGATGAACAGCGCGAACGTCACCACGTGCGCCACGGTGGAGGCGTGCAGCGCGAAGCGCCGCCCGTAGCGGGCGGGGACGCTGCGTACCCCGATCCGCCGGTCGACCTCGTCGTCCTGGCAGGCGTAGATCAGGTCGAAGCCGCCGATCCACAGCCCGACGGCCGCGCCGAGCAGCCAGGCCGGCCCCGAGCCGGTGAAGGTGCCGGTGACCGCGAGCCAGGCGCCGACCGGGCCGACCGCCTGGGCGATCGCCAGGATGGCGTGCGGCCAGTCGGTGAACCGCTTGCCGTAGGGGTAGACGACCAGCGGGATCACCGCGAGCGGGGCGAGCACCAGGCAGAGCGGGTTGAGCAGGGCGGCGGCGGCGAGGAAGACCACTAGGGCGACGGCCGCGCCGGTCCAGGCCGTCCGCACGCTCACCGCCCCGGTGACCAGTTCCCGCCCGGCGGTACGCGGGTTCCGCGCGTCGATCCTCCGGTCGAGGATGCGGTTGGCGGCCATGGCGAACGTCCGTGCGCCGACCATCGCCACGGTGATCAGCAGCAGGTCTGCCCAGCGCACCCGCCCGCCATTGACCTGCATGGCGGTCAACGCCGACAGGTACGCGAACGGCAGCGCGAAGACGGAGTGCTCGATCGCGACGAGCTTGAGGAAGGACTTGACCCGGCCGGGGCGGGCGGCCGGGGCGACGGCGGTGGCCATCAGAGCCCGTACTCCTTCCAGCGCTTGTCGACCAGGGAGGTGACCTCCGGTGACATGGTCATCTCCTCCGGCCAGCCTCGGGTGTAGCCCTCGGTGGGCAGCTTGCGGGTCGCGTCGACGCCGACCTTGCCGCCCCAGAACTGCTGGTAGGACGAGTGGTCGAGGTGGTCCACCGGGCCCTCGGTGAGCAGCAGGTCGCGGGCGTAGTCGACGTTGCCGAAGGCCCGGAACGCGACCTCGTGGTAGTCGTGCACGTCGCAGTCGGAGTCGACGATCACGATCAGCTTGGTCAGCGACATCAGGTGCGCGCCCCAGATGGCGTTCATCACCTTCTGCGCGTGCTTGGGGTAGCGCTTGCGGATCGACACGATCGCGCAGTTGTGGAACACCCCGGCGGCCGGCAGGTCGTAGTCGACGATGTCCGGGATCATCAGCTTGAGCAGCGGTTGGAAGATCCGCTCGGTGGCCTTGCCGAGGCCGTGGTCCTCCTGCGGCGGCTTGGACGTGACGATCGAGTGGTAGACGGGGTTGCGCTGCATGGTCATCGTCTCGATGTGCAGCACCGGGAACGGCTCGACCGGGGTGTAGAAGCCGGTGTGGTCGCCGAACGGCCCCTCGGGCAGCCGCTCACCAGGTTCCAGGTAGCCCTCCAGCACGATCTGCGCGTGCGCCGGCACCTGCAACGGGACGGTGAGGCAGTCGACCATCTCGACCCGTTCGCCGCGCAGGAACCCGGCGAACAGGTATTCGTCGATGTCACCGGGGAGCGGCGCGGAGGCGGCGTAGCTGACCACCGGGTCGCAGCCGATGGCGATGGCGACGGGCAGCCGCTGGCCGAGCCGCTCGGCGACCGCGTGGTGGGCGGTGGAGTCCTTGTGGATCTGCCAGTGCATGCCGAGCGTGTTGCGGGAGTGCTGCTGGAGGCGGTAGAGCCCCAGGTTGCGTTTGCCCGTTTCCGGGTGCTTGGTGTGGGTCAGCCCGTAGTTGTGGAAGATCCCGCCGTCACCCGGCCAGACCTGGAGGCCGGGCAGCCGGTTCAGGTCGACGTCGTCACCGGAGTAGACCACCTCCTGGCAGGGGGCGGTCTTGACCTTGCGCGGCGGCACCGACTTGAGCTGCATGACCTTGCCCAGGCCCTCGCGGATGCCGGACCAGCCCACCGGCAGCTCCGGCTTGATCAACGCACCGATCCGGTCGCCGATCTCGTTCAGCGACTCGACGCCGAGCGCCATCGCCATCCGCTTCTCGGTGCCGAACAGGTTGATCGCCACCGGCATCTCGCCCCGGGTGGGCCGCTCGAACAGCAGCGCCGGCCCGCCGGCCCGGACCGTCCGGGTGACCACCTCGCTGATCTCCAGCGTGGGGTCCACCGGGACGGTCACCCGCCGCAGCTCGCCCGCGCGCTCCAGCGCCGCGAGGAAGTCCTTGAGATCGGTGTACGGGAAGCCACGAGCCGCCATACGGCCAGTCTCCCGCACCGCTGCCGGCACCGCCCACGCTGGGTGGGGCCGGGCGGTGTGCGTCTCCCCACCCGGGCCGGCACGCCTCCCCGCGCGGGCAGACGCGTCTCTCCGGCCGACAGTTGCTCGTTGCACGGGTGACGGTGGGGCGGGTGCCAGCCGGCGACGTCGGGACGGGGGCGGGGGGCGGGATGGGCGACGGACGGGTTCCGGCGGGGTTCACCGAGCAGCGGGCGCAGGTCGGTGACGTGGCGATCAACTACGTCCGGGGCGGCCGGGGGCCGACCCTGGTGCTGCTGCACGGCTATCCGCAGTGCTGGCGGATGTGGCGGGCGCTGCTGCCGGAACTGGCCGCGACGTACCAGGTGGTCGCCCCCGACCTGCGCGGTTTCGGCGACAGCGACGCCCCACCCGACGGGTACGACAAGTTGACCGTCGCCGCCGATCTGCACGGCCTGTTGACCGGGCTGGGCCTGGCCGACGGCATCCGGCTGGTCGGTCACGACGTGGGCACCATGGTCGCGTACGCCTACGCCGCCGCCCACCCCGACGCGGTGTCCCGGCTGGTGCTGACCGAGGCGCCGATCCCGGACGAGAGCATCTACACGTTCCCCGCGCTGACCGCCGCCGGTCCGGCGGTGTGGAACTTCGGCTTCTTCAGCCTCACCAACGGCCTGCCGGAGGACCTGGTCACCGGCCGGGAGGCACGCTGGGTGGACCGCTTCACCGACTCGATCATGGTGAACAAGGGCAGCATCAGCCCGGACGACATCGCGGAGTACGCCCAGCACCTGACCGATCCGGCCCACCTGCGGGCCAGCTTCGGCTACTTCCGCGCCTTCGGGCAGGACGTCGCGGACAACGCCGCGTACCGGGAGAATCCGCTGCCGATGCCGGTGCTGGCCGTCGGCGCGGCGGCCAGCCTCGGCGGACAGGTCGCCGACCAGGTACGCCGCTACGCCCGCATGGTCGACGGCCGGGTGGTCGCCGACTGCGGCCACTGGCTGTTCGAGGAGCGCCCCGCCGAACTGACCGCCCTCCTGCTCCCTTTCCTGCATGACTGACAGCCCCGGTCTGGCGAGATCAGGTCGAGCCGGATGTCGGACGTGCGGCGAAGGCGCCTCGCCGAAGGGTTACGCCGCGTCCGCCCGGCCTTCGGCGGTTCGGGCGGTTACGACACGACGCAGCACGTCAAGGGCGTGCTCGGCTTCGTCGTGGCTCACTGGCTCGGTGCGAATGGTCACGTACCTGGTCAGAGCGTCGCGGATGATGTCGGAGCGACGGCTCGCGGTCTGCTCGGCGAGGCGGTCAAGGTGCTTCACCAGCGCCACCGGCAGCCGGGTGCTGACCAGCACCATCGGTGTCTCGGGTGCGGTGCCGGAAGCTGGCGTCGCCGTCATGGACCTGATGACCGGCGCCAGGCTGTCGGTGTGCTGGAACCAGGCCACGACCTCGTCTTTGGTCATCCGCTCAAAGTCCGGCTCGGTCATAGGACTCGCCTCCTCCATTCGTCGAGGTCTGCGCCGCGTAGGGGCCGGGCCCCGATGATTTTGTATGTGTTCGTCGCACCAATGCGGTCACACAGTGCGGCAATCACTCGACCACTGTCGGCCATCCCCATGATGATGAGCAGCAGATCCCCGAGAGCGCGCTCGTGGCGTAGGCCCGCCGGGGCGTACAGCGCCTGGGTCGTCTCGTCCACGCCGACGCCGTTGCGGCTGGCGTTGTCCAGGCCCTCGTCGGTCCAGACATACTCGCGATCCGACACCCCTCAAGCGTAACACGTTGTAATACGTCCGCTGTGGATCGCTGCGATCAGGCCGCCGGCTCCCAGGCGTAACCGGTCAGGGGCGGGTCGAGCGGGGCGCGGGTGAGCCGGTTGGCGAGGGTCGAGATGGTGTACGTCCCGACCCCGAGCACCACGTCCAGGGCGTGCCGGGGCCGGTAGCCGGCGTCGAGGAAGGCGGTCAGCTCGTCGTCCGGGACGTCACCGGCGTGGTCGAGGACGGCGAGGGTGAACCGGCGCAGCGCCGCCAGCCGGGGTTCCGGCAGCTCGGTGCCGTCGCGCAGCGCGGCGATCAGTTCAGCGGCGGCACCCAGCCGGTGCAGGGTGACGGTGTGCATCGCCACGCAGAGGTGGCACCGGTTGCGGGTGGCCACCGTCAGCACCACCACCTCCCGCTCGACCGGTGCGAGGTCGGTGGCCTCGAAGGTGGCGGAGGCCGTCAGGAACCCCTTGAGCAGTTCCGGGGATTCGGCCATCAGGCCGACCGCGCCGGGCAGGTGGCCGAGCCGGCGGTGCACGCCGGCCATGGTCGTGCGGGCCGGGTCGGGCGCGGTGTCGAGGGTGTGGACGGGGAAGGCCGGTCGGGACATGGCGGCACCTCTCACATACGATAGTCAACGTGGTTGTCCAAACAGTAAACCAGGTTGTCGAACGTGTCGACGGCTGACCCCGAGCGCCCCGGCTTCGTGCTGCCGTTGCTGCTGCTCGCCGGCTTCCGCAGCCTCATCGACGAGCTGCACGCCGAGTTGGCCCGGCAGGGCCACCCGGAGCTGCGGCCGGCGCACGGCTTCGTGCTCCAGGCCGTCGGGGTCGACGGCACCACCGCGTCCGACCTGGGGCACCGCCTGGGCGTCTCGAAGCAGGCCGCCGGCAAGACCGTCGACCGGCTGGTCACCCTCGGCTACCTGGAACGCGCCGACGACCCGGCCGACGCCCGCCGCAAACTGGTCCGGATGACGGAGAAGGGTGTCGACGGACTACGCCGGTCGGCGGTGCTCTTCGACGCGTTGCGGGAGCGCTGGGTGGCGCGACTCGGCGCGGAGCGGGTGGCCGCCCTGGAGGACGACCTGCGCGCGGTCACCCCGCCGGATTCCTTCCGCCTCGACGTACCCGGCTGGTTCGGCACCTGACCACTCCAGAGCCGAGCAACGACGATCCGGGCGCGGGACACGGCACGCATCAACTCCTGCACCGACGATGCGGGCGGAAGCACCGGCAGGAGCAGCCCGGTTCGGGTCAGGCGGTTCGCGGTGCTGCCGTGCTGGCCCGGGTCACCAGCCGGTTCGGCACCAGGCTGGTACCGGGCTCGACGGGCTGGTTGCGGATCTGTCGCAGCGCGGTGTCGACGCATCTGCGGCCTACTTCGGCGAAGTCCTGATGGATCGTGGTCAGCGGTGGGATGAACGAGGCGCTGTCCGGGATGTCGTCGAAGCCGATCACGCTGATGTCGCGGGGAACGACCCGTTGCTTCTCGTGCAACGCCCGCAGCACGCCGAGGGCCATCTGGTCGTTGCCGGCGAATACCGCGGTGCACGACGCCTCGTCTGCCAGCAGGAGGCCGGCGCGGTAGCCGGATTCGGCCGACCAGTCGCCGCGGTACATCGCCGGTACGGGCCGACCCGCCCCTTCGAGCACGCAGCGCCACGCCGTCGCCCGACGCCCGGCGGCGAAGGACTCCGGCGGCCCGGCGACGTGCCAGACGGTGTGGTGGCCGAGGTCGAGCAGGTGTTGGACGGCCTGCCGCGCGCCGTCGGCCTGATCGGTGTCCACCACGCTGTAACGGTCGCCGGCATCGGAGTCGACGACCACGACATGCACCCCTGGCGGGAGGACGAAATTCGCGGCGTCGAGCAGATGCACCTCCATCACCACGATGACGGCGTCCACCGCCAACTCGCCCAGTCGGGTGAACGCGCCCAGCACGCCGTGCTGGGTGGGTGTCGCCACGGGCATGAGCGTGATCACGTAACCGGCACGGCTGGCGTGGGTGGCGATCGCCTCGAGCAGCCGGCTGTTTCCCGTGGTGGACAGTGTGAAGATGATGACGCCGATGGTGCGGAACTCGCCGTTCTTCAGCGCCCGGGCCGCGCTGTTGGGCCGGTAGCCCAACTGCTGCATCGCCGCGAGAACCTGTTGGCGGGTGGACGCGACAACCCCGGGATGGCCGGTGGAGACGCGGGATACCGTCTGCGCGGAGACCCCGGCCGCTCGGGCCACGTCCGCCATCGACACGCGCCGGTGACGCCGGGTGATGCCTGACGATCCTGCGAGGGCCCGCGGCACACCGTCCGGCGATGCTGGGATCATCGCTACGGTGCTCCTTTCGCAGCCCGGCGGGCTGTTGAACGACACGATAAAGCAGCTGTCCGGTTCTTGCGCCATCCGAGGCTGGTGACATTATCGCCGACGATGTTTACGTAAACATCAGCAGCTTCCAACTGCTCGACGGCGACCCGATCGTGAACACCGGCGAGGATGCCAGGACCCGTGGCCCGAACGGTCTGGCGCCCCGGGGGCGTCGCCGTCGTGGAGACGACCCCGTAGAAAGACGTCGGAGGGATCCGGAACAGGCGTTCCGGATCCCTCCGACGTCAGGTTGGTGTCAGCCGCGGGTCCACCGCTGGTTGGCGCCTCCGTTGCAGGTCCACATGTTCACCGCTGATCCGTTCGCGGTCGCGTTGTTGGCGACGTCCAGGCACAGCCCGGACTGGACTCCCACCACGGTGTTGTTGGTGAGGGTCCACTGCTGGTTGGCACCGCTGCCGCAGTCCCAGAGGACCGCCGTGGCGCCCGGCGTCGTGCTCTGGCCGGAGACGTCCAGGCACTTGCCGAGCGACTGCAACTGGCGGGTGGAGGCGTTGTACGTCCACTGCTGGTTAGCCCCGGTGTGGCAGTCCCAGAGCGCCGGCCTGGTCCCGTTTGCGGAGTTGCTGTTCGGCACGTCGAGGCAACGACCCGACTGAGCGCCGATCAGCCTCGCCGTCGTTGTCCCCGTGGACGGGACCGGCGTTGTCGGCACGACGCCGCCCAGGTCGATGGTGCTGTACGTGACGGAGTTGACGGTGCTGCCGTTGTAGCCGCCGCTGAGCACCACCAGGCTGTGGCCGTCGGCCAGCGGAACCATGCCGCGGCTGTAGCCGCCGGCGACCTTGGAATCGACACGGGTCCAGGCGTTCGCGGCACCGCCCTGGGTGTTGACGAACACGTCGGTTGTGCTTTGCGCACTGACGACGAGGGTGCCGTTGGAGCCGCCGGTGGGAAGCCAGGTGATGTACGGGTTCCAGAAGGCGGTGTGGCCGTCGGTCGACCTCAGGACCTGGCCGGTGACTGAGCCGAACGCCTCGGGGTTGGAGGAGATCTTGTAATAGACCGCGAGGTTTCCCGCCGGCGAGCCCCCGTACTCGTACGTCATCACGTAGTTGCCGTTCGGCAGCTTCGCAACTGTCGACATGCCGGGCCGGTCGCTCTGGGTGGAGGTCGCCACGTCGTCGACGACGGGGCCCCAGTTGATGCCGTCCGTGCTGACCTGGTGCACCAGCTTCTGGCTGTGGCTGCTGTCTCGCTCGTCGGAGTAGTAGACGATGAGTCTGTTGCCGTTGACCAGGAAGAAGGGTTCCCAGACCGGTCTGCCCGCACCGTTGGCGATGTTCTTGACGAAGGTCCAGGTCTGCCCTTGGTTCGTGCTGGCGTACATGTCGATCTTGAACCCGGAGCGGTTACTGGGGACGGAGTCGCCGGCGGCCAGGATGGTCCCGGCGGGGAAGTTGCCGATCGCGGTGGGCAGTTCGAACAGCTGTGGCTGCCAGCGCATGCCCCAGCCGTTCTGCGTGTCGGCGACTTCCGAGATCTTGGTCCAGGTGTTGCCGGTGTCGGTGCTGCGGTAGATCGGGAAGACGGGCTTGCCGGTGGTGTACTGCTCGAAGGTGGCGAGCATGGTGCCGTTGGCCGACCCGCTGTGCTCCAGCCGTATCCCCCTGGGGTAGAGCGTGCCGGGGGCGGGGGTGCCGGGCGGCGGGGTGTACATGGTCTGCGAGGAGCGGGTGATGGCCTCGCTCACCGTGGGGAGGAGGACCGTGCCGACCGCCGCGACCAGGGCGAGCAGCAGGAGCAGGACAAGGAGGGGGAAAGGACGGGAAAGCGGGGCGGCGCCGGATCTGACGCCTGTCTGCTTCGGGAACATGTGCGGCTCCAATAGCGGGGGAACGAGGTTCTCGTCCGGGTCCGCCGCGTCGGGAGTGACCAGGTGGCGGTACGGCGGAGTTCAGGGAACTGTCAGCCGGGCGAGTTGGTGTCCAGCGGCTGGTCGTTGTCCTCGTAGGGTGCGTCGCCATCAAGGGGGTACGAGCACCCAGGCGATGCGCCTGTCCGGCTTCCTCATGGAGAGTCTCTCCTCCCAGGCGGGTGGGCCAGGGGTCAAGGCGTCTCCCCCGCCGGCCGCCAACGTCGACCGCGTCACCCTTGTCGATGTTTACGTAAACATCGACAAGAAGCGCGGCCCATCCGGACGCCGCAATCGAAGCTGATGTCCGATTTAAGCTCTAAATTGTTTACGCAAACATCGCTCGGCGATGATGTCACCAGCCTTATGGGGCGTCAAGGTGTCGGCCAGTTGGAGGGCATCACGACCACCGACTACCGCTGGCGGTCGGTACCGCTGACCGGCTTCGGGAGGGGGAGACGTTCGCAGGCCAAGGGGCATCGACACACCTGGTCCTCCGGTGGAGGATGGGGCGCATGGACGACGCGTACACGGTGGGCGATCCCGACGGCCTCTCCCCGCTGCTGCGGGAGATCCGCGACGCGGTGGCCCGGGAGCTGCACGCCCAGCTCGCCCTGCGGGCCGAGCACCTCGACCTGGCCGACGTGCCGGAGGTCGCCTACCAGGTGACCCTGGGCGTCGACCGGGTGCTCACCGGCCGGCTCACTCCACCCCGGCGTACGAGTGCAGGCCGGTGAAGAAGAAGTTCACCCCGAACAGGTTCATCAGCACGGTCAGGAAGCCGAGCACCGCGATCCAGGTCGCCACGTTGCGCCGGACGCTGGGCGTGGCGCGGGCGTGCAGGTAGCCGGCGTAGACCACCCAGGAGATGAACGCCCAGGTCTCCTTCGGGTCCCAGCCCCAGGCCCGGCCCCAGGCCGCCTCGGCCCAGATCGCGCCCGCGATCACCGCGAAGGTGAAGATCGGGAACGAGAAGGCGTGCAGCGCGAACGTCAGCCGCTCCAGGTCGGCCGCCCCGGGCAGCCGCCGGGCCAGCGTGTACGGGAAACTGCGCCGCCCCTGCTCGTAGCCGTTGCGCAGCAGGAACGACACCGCCGGCACCACGCCCAGCAGGAAGATGCCCGAGGAGAAGACGATCGTCGACACGTGGATGATGAACCAGTACGACTGGAGCGCCGGCATCAGCGGCACCACCGGGACGTAGAGCTTCAGCTCGGCGAAGGCCAGCAGCAGCACCATGACCAGGGTGAGGAACAGCCCGAGCCGGCGCAGTGACGGCCGCTTCCAGAGCACCACGAGCCAGGCGGCGGTCCCGATCCAGGTGACCGTCAGCACGAACTCGTACATGTTGCCCCAGGGCATCCGGTCGGCCGCGATGCCCCGGGTGACCAGCGCGCCGAGGTGCAGCGCGGCGGCGACCACGGTCAGCCCGGCGGCGATCCGCCCGGCCAGCCTGGCCCGCCCCGCCGACCGGCTCGGCCGGGCCGACGGCGGCGTGGTCCCGGGGGCGTCGGCCACCGGCCCGTCGACCTTGTCGACACCCGCGCCACCGACACCCGCGCCGACCAGTTCCCGCGCCGGGGCGACCCGGGCCGACACCGCACGGACGTTGCCCAGGGCGTACTCGACGGCGTGGCTGATCATCGCGATCAGGTACACCAGGATCGCGAACGTCACCAACTGGTCGGAGACTGCGGACATCACTCGACTCCCTCTCGCGCCCGCCGGTCGGGCCGCCCGTCGTCGCGTACCGCGGCGACGAGTTGCGCGAACTCCTCGGCGAACCCTGGATGCTCGGTGCGCGGCAGCCCACCGGCCGACACCAAACTACTACCGCCCGTCGGAGATCCACTGTCGGGGGGCGTCACCCGGAACCAGACCCGCCGACGGCGGCCGAACAGCGAACCCATCAGCCCGACCAGCAGCACCACGCAGGCGCCCAGCATCAGCTCCTCGCCCGGGTCGTGCCGGACGGAGAGGGTGACGTACCGCTTGGTGCCGAGGAACTCCAGCTTGCTGCCGTCGTCCAGGGTCCACGTCTCGCCCGGGGCGAGCTTCTTGTCGCCCACCTGCTTGAGCTTGCCGTTGGTCACCTGCCGCTGGTCGAGCTGGTAGACCGAGCCGGGGATGCCGGCGTCCAACCCCAGGTTGCCCCGGTAGGCGGCCAGCACCACGGCCGGGTTGCGCTCCTCGGGGAACCGCGACGACGCGAACGGCCCGGTGTCCGGGGCGGTCGGCAGGTACAGCCCCTCGAAGGCGACCTGCTGGTTGGCGTCCCGGCGGCCGGTCGCCGGGTCGACGTTGGCGTCCGGGAAGGCAGCCACCCCCTCGCTGGTGAGGTTGGCGTCGCCGCTGGTCAGAAACGGCACCGTGCTGGTCTGGCTGCGGCCGTACCGGTCGGTGTACCTCAGGATCGGGGCGTACCCGTGGCCCAGCAGGTAGACGTTGGCCGAGCCGAGCCGCAGCGGCGAGTTGACCGAGAAGTCGGCGGTCCGCCGGTCGGAGCCGTCCGGCCGGTCCACGGTCACGGTGGCGCGGTAGCTCTCCGGCTGCCCGGACGGCAGGAACCGGGCGTCGAAGTTGTCCAGGGTGAGGCAGAACGACGGCAGGTCGGCGCTGTCGACGCGCGGGCCGAGCTTCGCCTCGGCGTACTGCTGGCGGGTGTTGCAGAAGGCGTTGTCCGCGCCCGTGACCAGCAGGCGGTTGCCGTGCCAGCCGTACCACGAGCCGAGCGCGACGCCGATCAGCACGGCGACCAGCGAGGTGTGGAACAGCAGGTTGCCGGTCTCCTTGAGGTAGCCCTTCTCGGCGGAGACCTCGTTGCCGCGCACCTGCACCCGCCACCGGCGGCGACGCAGCACGGCGGCGATGGCCTGCGGGTCGGCGGCCCCCGGCGCCTCCAGCACGGTGTGCTGCGGCAGCCGGTCCATCCGCTTGGGCGCGGCCGGCGGCCGGGCCCGCAACGCCCGCACGTGGTCGCGCATCCGGGGCAGGATGCAGCCCACCAACGAGGTGAACAGCAGCAGGTAGATGGCGGAGAACCAGACCGAGCCGAACACCTCGAACGCGCCGATCCGGTCGAGCTGCGGGGCGAGTTCCGGGTGCTCGACGAAGTACCTGTCGACGTTCTCCGGGTTGACCCCGCGCTGCGGCAGCACCGAGCCGGGAATCGCGGCGACCGCGAGCAGGAACAGCAGGATCAGCGCGGTACGCATGCTGGTGAGCTGCCGCCACGAGTTGCGCAGCAGGGCCAGCAGCGGGTTCGGCCTTCGGCGGGGTGCCTCGGCGGGAGGGCTGGCCGGCCGGTCCTCGACGGTCGTCATCAGATGCTCACCTCGCCGGGCCCCACGGTCGTCTGCAACCAGATCACGAAGTTCTGCCAGCCGCCGGTGACCAGCGCCAGGCCGATCAGGATCAGCAGCACCCCGCCGATCCGGGTCACCCACCGGCTGTTGCGCCGCACCGCCCGGAACACCCCGAGCAGCCGGTGGAAGCCCAACCCGAAGACCACGAACGGCAACCCCAACCCCAGGCAGTACGCCACCGCCAGCACCACGGCCCGGTCGGTCTGCCCGCCGGTGGCGGCCATCCCCAGCACCGCGCCGAGCGTCGGGCCGGTGCACGGCATCCAGCTCAGCGCGAACACCGCGCCGAGCACCGGCGCGCCGAGCAGCCCGGCGGCGGGCAACCGACGGATGCGCAGTTCCCGCTGCATGCCGGGGAGCACCCCCAGGTAGCTGAGCCCGAGCAGGACGATCAGCGCGCCGATGACGACCTGGAAGGTGCGCTCGTAGTCGAAGAAGATCCGGCCGAAGCCGGCGAAGAGGATCGCGGTGGCGGTGAAGACGACGGTGAAGCCGGCGATGAACAGCAGCGTCCCGGCCAGCACCCGCCCCTTGACCGCCGCCACCGGCCGGGCCTCCGCCCGGGTCGCCGTCGCCACCGTGCCGTCAGGGCCGCCGTCGGAGGCCGCCCCGCCGGCCGGGGTGGTCGGCCGGGCGCGGCCCTCCAGGTCGGTGCCGGCCAGCCCGGTCACGTACGACAGGTAGCCGGGCATCAGCGGCAGCACGCACGGGGACAGGAAGCTGACCAGCCCGGCGAGCGCCGCCGCGCCGATGGCCAGCAGCAGCGGGCCGGACTGGGCGAGTTCGCGGAACGTCTCGCCCATCAGCGGGAACCGGTGGACGCCGGCTCTTCGGCGGCGATCCGCTCGACGATCGGGCGCAGCCCGTCGGTGGTGACGGCGGCCCGGATCACGGTGGCGATCCGGCCCTGCCGGTCGAGCACGACGGTGGCCGGGATGGTGTTCGGCGGGATGTCCAGGGCCAGCGCCAGCCGGCTGGCCGGGTCGAACAGGCTCGGATAGGTGACCCGGCCCTCCTCGAAGGCGATCGCCTTGTCCCGGCTGTCCTGCACGTTGATGCCGAGGAAGGTCACCCCGGCGGCCTTGGTGGCCTGGTAGGTCGCCTCCAGGTCGTCGGCCTCGGCGCGGCAGGGCGCGCACCAGGAACCCCAGAAGTTGATCACCACTACCTGGCCCCGGGCCTGGGAGGTGTCGTACCGGCCGCCGGTGAGCAGGTCACCGGCGATCGTCGGGGCGGCGGAGCGTTGCTCGGGGGCGCACTCGACGATGCCGCCGTTGTTGGCGCAGCGGCTCTCGTCGGTGCCGGAGGAGCAGCCGGCCAGCGCCGCCCCGGCGGTGACGGCGGCGAGCAGGACGGCCAGCGGCCTCCGGAAACGCATCTCAGGCCCCCTTGGCCGTCCGGGCTGTCGCGGACATGGCGATCAGGTGGGCGGCCGGTTCGGAGTACCCGATCCCGACCACCTTCGCCCCGTCGAAGTGGAAGGAGGTGAGGCTGGCCAGCCCACACTGCCGGCGACGCGGGTCGTGCCAGAGCCGCTTGCGTTCGACGTATCGGCGCAGCGTCCAGATCGGGAGCTGGTGGGAGACGATGACCGCCTCGCGCCCCTCGGCGGCCACCCGGGCGGCGTGCAGGCCGGCGAACATCCGCTCGGCGATGGCCCGGTAGGCCTCGCCCCAGCTCGGCGTCACCGGGTCGCGCAGCACCCACCAGTTGCGCGGGTCGCGGAACGAGCCGTCACCGGGCGAGACCTTCTTGCCCTCGAACCAGTTGGCGCTCTCGATCAGCCGCTCGTCCACTCCGACCGGGAGCCCGAACTGGCCGGCGATCGGCTCGGCGGTCTGCTGGGCGCGTTCCAGCGGGCTGGCCACCACGTGCACGATCTCCCGCTCGGCGACCGCCTGGGCGGCGGCCTTGGCCATCTGCACGCCCAGCTCCGACAGCCGGAAGCCGGGCAGGCGGCCGTAGAGGATCTGGTCCGGGTTGTGCACCTCGCCGTGCCGCAGCACGTGGACGACGGTCTTGCTCATTGGTGTTTACCCCCCGCTGCCTGCCGCTGCCGCTGCTGTCGCCGCGCCGGGCAGGGCGGCGGCGATGTGCTCCAGGGCGGCGTCGTCGAGCGCCGCCGACACGAACCACGACTCGAACGCGCTCGGCGGCAGGTAGACGCCGGCGGCGAGCATCGCGTGGAAGAACGCCTTGAACGCGGGCACCTGCTGGGTGCGGGCGCTGTCGTAGTCGACCACGTCGGCGTCGGTGAAGAAGATCGAGAACATGCTGCCCGCGTACGACAGGCGGTGCGGGACCCCGGCGGCGGCCAGCGCGTCGGCGGCGAGCTTGCCCACGACGGCGGCCGTGTCGTCGAGCCGGCGGTAGAGGGCGTCGTCGGCGAGCCGCAGGGTGGCCAGGCCGGCGGCGCAGGCGAGCGGGTTACCGGAGAGGGTGCCGGCCTGGTAGACCGGGCCGGCCGGGGCGAGCCGGGCCATGATCTCCGTGCGCCCGCCGAAGGCCGCGGCGGGCAGCCCACCCCCCATCACCTTCCCGTACGTCCACAGGTCGGCATCCGACGGGTCGAGGCCGTGCCAGCCGGAGCGGGAGACCCGGAAGCCGGTCATCACCTCGTCGACGATGAGCAGCGCGCCGTGGGCGTGGGCGATCGCGGCGAGCCGGGAGTTGAAGCCGTCGCGGGGGGCGACGACGCCCATGTTGCCGGCGGCGGCCTCGGTGATGACCGCCGCGATGTGCGGCCCCTGCGCGGCGAACGCCGCCTCGACGGCGGTGAGGTCGTTGTAGGGCAGCACGATGGTGTCGCCGGCCGCCGCGCCGGTGACCCCTGGCGAGTCGGGCAGGCCGAGGGTGGCGACGCCGGAGCCGGCGGCGGCGAGCAGCCCGTCGGAGTGGCCGTGGTAGCAGCCGGCGAACTTGATGATCTTGGATCGGCCGGTGAAGCCCCGGGCCAGCCGGATCGCCGACATGGTCGCCTCGGTGCCCGAGTTGACCAGCCGGACCTGCTCGACCGGGGTGCGGTCGACGATCTCGGCGGCCAGCTCCACCTCACCCGGGGTGGGGGTGCCGAAGCTGGTGCCGAGGGTGGCGGCCTCGCGGACCGCC
This sequence comes from Micromonospora sp. S-DT3-3-22, assembly GCF_015354745.1. NCBI lineage: Bacteria > Bacillati > Actinomycetota > Actinomycetes > Micromonosporales > Micromonosporaceae > Micromonospora > Micromonospora sp. S-DT3-3-22. The sequence goes on along the minus strand of NZ_JACGMO010000079.1, from coordinate 11,927 downwards.
TCGACCACCTCGGGGTGGGCGTGGCCCAGGATCAGCGGCCCCCACGAGCAGACCAGGTCGACGTAGCGTCGCCCGTCGGCGTCGTACATCCAGGGACCCTCCCCCCGGACCATGAAGCGCGGGGTGCCGCCGACGGCACGGAACGCGCGCACGGGGGAGTTGACCCCGCCCGGCACGATGGCCCGGGCGCGGTCGAACAGGGCCTCGGAGGCCGGCGCGTCGGCGGAGTAACGGCCGGTGCCGGCGGAAAAGGTATCGGTCACGATGCGGCCCATTGTGTCAGCGCCGGCCGGGGAATCCGCAGCCACCCCGGGGCCGGGTTACCCGGCTCACCCCACCCGACGCCGGTCGGCGGACCTGCCGCCCGCACGGCGGATCGTCTCACCGGGCCGGGTTGGCGGGTTCGCGATAGGCTGACCGGGTGGATCGTGCCGAACTGTCCATCACGGTACACCGGACGGGCGACGAAGTGGTGCTGCGCCTGGCCGGTGAGATCGACATGCTCACCGCCGCCCAGCTGTCGACCGTCGTGAACGAGGTGCTCGCCGATCCTCCGCCGCGCATCGTGCTCGACCTGGCCGGGGTGACCTTCTGCGACTCCCAGGGGCTGGGCACGCTGGTGGTGCTCAGCCGCAAGGCCAGCCACTCCCAGTGCCTGCTGATCCTGAGCAACGTGGGCGACTTCCTGCTCCGCGTCCTCGACATCACCGGCCTCCGCTCCGCCCTGATGATCCGTAACGAGACCCCCTCCGGCTGACCGGTCAGCCGACCGGGGTGTCGCGGCGGCGGAAGGACACGAATCCGGCCGCGCAGAACACCCCGGCCAGCGCGGTCAGGACCAGCAGCGGGGTGACGCTCCAGCCCGCCCGCAACACCTGCGGGGTGTGCGTGAACGGCGACAGGTCCAGCAGCCACTGGCTCAGCTCCAGCACCGCGCCGAGCTGACCGAGCAGCACCGCCAGCGCGAGCACCACCCAGGCCGTCGCGGCGAACCGGGGCAGCAGCCCGTACAGCAGCACCGCCAGGCCGGCCAGCACCCAGGCCGCCGGCACCTGCGCCAGGCCGGCACCGAGCATCCGGGGCAGTTGGCCCGGCACGTCGTCGATGCTGAGCCCGTAGGTCAGACCGGCCGCCAGACCGGTCAGCGCCAGTGCCACCACCGGCCCCAGCAGGGCGAACAGCAGGTGCGCGGCGAGCCAGGCCGACCGGTGCACCCCGGCGGCCAGCACCGGCTCGACCCGCCCGGCGGCCTCCTCCGACCGCATCCGCAGCGCCGCCTGGACGCCGTACCCGGCGGCGGCCAGCCCGGCCACCCCCAGCGACGCCCCCAGGTACGCCTCGGCCAGCCCCGACGCGCCACCCAGCCGGGCCATCACCTGTTCCAGCGCGGCGTTGCCGGCGACCGACCGGCCGGCGGACTCGGCGGCACCGCCGACGACCAGCCCGAGCAGGCCGAAGCCCACCGACCAGCCCAGCAGTTGCCCCCGGTGCAGCCGCCAGGCCAGCCCGAACGGCCCGGACAGTGCCCGCCCGGCCCGCGCCGGTCCCGGCCGCGACGGCAGCACGCCGGCACCGAGATCCCGCCGCACCGACACCGGGTACGTCACCACGGCCAGCAGCACGGTCAACGCGACCGGCAGCGCCAGCACCCACCACCGCTCCCCCTCGTACGCGCGGATGCGCGGGGCCCAGCCCAGCGGGGAGAACCAGCTCGGCCACTCCTGCCGCGAGGTGTCCCCGACCAGCCGGAGCGCGAACGTCACCCCGAGCACCCCGACGGCGATCCCGCGTGCCCCACCGGCCGTCTGGGTGAGCTGGGCGGCCAACCCGCCCACCGTGGCGAAGACCACCCCCACCAGCGCCACCGACAGCCCGTACGCCAGCGAGCCCGCCGCCGGCAGCCCGGTCGCGGCCAGCCCGGCGGCGGTGAGCAGACCGAGCACCAGGCTGGCCGCGTACGTCACCAGCAGCGCGGCGGTGAGCCCGGCGTGCCGGCCGAGGACGGTCGCGCCGAGCAGTTCCCGCCGGCCGGCCTCCTCCTCGGTGCGGGTGTGCCGGATGACGGTGAGCAGGGCGGCCAGTCCGACGATCACCTGGAGGAAGCCGCCCCGCTGGGCCGTCAGCGCGCCGACGCTGTCGCCGTAGACCGGGCCGAGCAGCGCCACCACCGACGGGCTGCGGGCGGTGCCGTCGGCGTACGCGGCCCGCTCGGCGGCGGTCGGGAACAGCGCGAGGAAGCTGCCCGCGTACGACACCGGCAGGACGGCCAGCGGCAGCACCCAGAGCGGCAGGACGATCCGGTCCCGGCGCAGGATCAGCCGGGTCAGGTGACCGGTGCCGGTGAGGGTGCTCATCGCCGTGCCCCCGTCGGCCGGTCGCCGCCCGACGCGGCGGCGGGGGCCGGGGGCGTCTCGTAGTGGCGCAGGAACAGTTCCTCCAGCGTCGGCGGCTGGCTGACCAGGCTGCGCACGCCGATCTCGGTGAGCCGGCGCAGCGCGGTGTCGAGCGCGACGGTGTCGACGTCGAAGCGGACCCGCTCGCCGTCGACCCGCAGGTCGTGCACGCCGGGCAGGTCGGCCAGGCCGTCGACCGGGCCGGCCAGTTCGGCGTCGATCGCGGTGCGGTGCAGGTGGCGCAGCTCGGTCAGGGTGCCGGTCTCGACGTGACGCCCGTTGCGGATGATCGTCACCCGGTCGCAGAGCGCCTCCACCTCGGCGAGGATGTGGCTGGACAGCAGCACGGTGCGGCCGTCGCGCCGGGCCCGGTCGATCCAGTGCTGGAACACCTCCTCCATCAGCGGGTCCAGCCCGGAGGTGGGTTCGTCGAGGATGAGCAGTTCGACGTCGGAGGCGAGCGCGGCGACCAGGCCGACCTTCTGCCGGTTGCCCTTGGAGTAGGTGCGCCCCTTCTTGCGGGGGTCCAGCTCGAACGACTCCAGCAGCTCGGCGCGGCGCTTCGGGTCGAGCCCGCCGCGCATCCGTCCGAGCAGGTCGATCACCTCGCCGCCGGACAGCTGCGGCCAGAGGGTGACGTCACCCGGCACGTACGCCAGGCGGCGGTGCAGTGCGACGGCGTCGCGCCACGGGTCGCCGTCGAGCAGTCGGACGGCCCCCGCGTCCGCCCGGAGCAGCCCGAGCAGCACCCGGATGGCGGTCGACTTGCCGGCGCCGTTCGGGCCGAGGAAGCCGTGCACCTCGCCGGCCCGGACGGTCAGGTCGAGCCCGTCGAGTGCCCGGGTGCGGCCGAAGGTCTTCACCAGACCGGTCACCGCTATCGGAGTTTCCATAATTCGGAAGCTACGCTCGTTTCACAAAGTTGTGAAGCCTGTGGTCGGTGCGGCACCATCGCCAGCACCACCGACACCCCGAGGAGCAGCGATCCGATGTCTGACGACCGTCAACCCGGCCACGACGACGAGGTCCACCTCTTCGTCGAACGGATGGCGATGGCCTTCGCGGACGTCGGCTTCCCCCGGATGGCCGCCCGGGTCCTGTTCGCCGTGATGAGCGCCGACGGGCCGCTGACCGCCGCCGAGATCGGCGAGCGGCTGGGGGTCAGCGCGGCGGCCGTCTCGGGCGCGGTGCGCTACCTGACCCAGTTCGGGATGCTGGTCCGCGAGCCGGTCCCCCGCTCCCGCCGGGACCGCTACCGGGTGCCGGACAACCCCTGGTACGAGGGGACCATCACCAAGACCGGCCTCTACAAGAACTTCATCGACATCGCCGCCGCGGGCGTCGACGCGCTGGGCGGTCCGGGCACCCCGGGCGGCGAGCGGGTGGCCGAGATGCGCGACTTCTTCATCTTCATCCAGGAGGAGATCGACTCCCTCGGCGAGCGCTGGCGGGTCCGCCGGGCCGCCACCGGCCACGCCGACCGGCCGCCCACCTGATCACGTCGCCACCCCACCGGACCCCATCCGCCAGCGGGCCGGCCCGTCGCCCGCCCGCCGGCGGCCCGTCGGTCAGGCGGTGTTGCCCCAGCGGGCCTGTTCCAGGATGTCCAGGGCACGCTGCCGGGCCTCCGGGTCGTCCTCGACCCGGAGCAGGGCGCTCGCCTCGTCCACCGCGTCGGTGAGCACCCGCCACTGGGCGTCGCGCTCACGCACCACGTCGGACTGCGCCGCCAACTGCCGGGTCTTCACCCACAACTCCACGAACACCGACACCTTGGCCCGCAGCACCCACGGGTCGAACGGCTTGGTCAGGTAGTCGACCGCCCCGACCGCGTAGCCGCGCAGCGCCAACTGGGCGTCCCGGTCCGCGGCGGTGAGGAAGATGATCGGCACGTGCCGGGTCCGTTCCCGGCGCTTGATGTGACTGGCCGTCTCGAAACCGTCCATGTCGGGCATCTGGGCGTCCAGCAGGATGACCGCGAAGTCGTCCACCAGCAGTTGCTTCAGCGCCGCCTCACCGCTCTCCACGGCCACCGACTGGACCGGGAGCCCCTGGAGGATCGCCTCCAGGGCCATCAGGTTCTCCCGACGGTCGTCGACCAGCAGCGCCTTGGCCGTCTGCGTCACGAATTCTCCCTGTCTCGGCGGCCACTGATCCAGGACGCCATCCGCTCGATCAGCCCGTCCAGGTCCACCGGCTTGGTGATGTAGTCGCTACCCCCGGCAGCCAGCGCCGACTCCCGGTCGCCGGGCATCGCCTTCGCGGTGAGGAAGACGATCGGCAGGTCCGCGAAGCGGTGGTTACGGCGGATCTGCCGGGTCGTCTCGTAACCGTCCTGGTCGGGCATCATGGCGTCCATCAGTACGATGTCCACCTCCGGATGCTCGGCCAGCACGCGAACACCGTCCGCGCCGTTGTCCGAGTACAGCACGGTCATCCCGTGCAGTTCCAACGCGCTGGTCAACGCGAACACGTTGCGTACGTCGTCGTCGACGATGAGTACGGTTGCGCCGTCCAACTGGCGGGTGGCCGGGGCCTCCGGCGCGGGCAGCAGCTCCATCGGCGGCATCAGCAGCGACGACGGCAGGCCCGCGCGCTGCGGCGACGGCGACTGCGGCGCCACCACCGCGTCCGGCGCCAGCACGTCCGGTACGAAGAGGGTGAACGTCGAGCCCTGCCCCGGTGCGGAGGTCACGGTGATCGTGCCGCCGATCAGCCGCGCCAGGTCCCGGCTGATCGACAGGCCCAGCCCGGTGCCGCCGTAACGCCGGCTGGTGGTGCCGTCGGCCTGCTGGAACGCCTCGAAGATGATGCTCAGCTTGTCGTCGGAGATGCCGATGCCGGTGTCGATAACGGTGAAGGCGATCACCTGCCGGGCGTTGGTCAGCGCCGGCACGTCGAAGACGACGTTCTCCGCCGCCGGGCCGATCCGCAGGGTGACCGCGCCGTTGTCGGTGAACTTCACCGCGTTGGAGAGCATGTTGCGCAGGATCTGCTGCAACCGCTGGGCATCGGTCACCAGCGCCGGCGGCAACTCCTTGGCCACCCGCACCTGGAAGTCGAGGTTCTTCTCCTCGGCCTGCGGGGCGAACGCCTGCTCCACGTAGCTGCGGATCTCGGCGAACCGGATCTCCGTCGGCTCGACGTCCATCCGGCCGGCCTCGATCTTGGACAGGTCCAGGATGTCGTCGATCAGCGAGAGCAGGTCCGAGCCGGCGCTGTGGATCGTCCGGGCGAACTCGATCTGCTTGCGGCTGAGGTTCTGCTCCGGGTTCTCGGCCAGCAGCCGGGCCAGCAGCAGCAGCGAGTTCAGCGGCGTACGCAGCTCGTGGCTCATGTTCGCCAGGAACTCCGACTTGTACGCCGACGCCCGGGTGAGCTGCTGGGCCTTCTCCTCCAGCCCCAGCCGGGCCAGCTCGATCTCCCGGTTCTTGGTCTCGATGTTGCCCTTCTGCTCGCTCAGCAGCTTCGCCTTGTCCTCCAGCTCGGCGTTGGTGCGCTGCAACTCCGCCGACTGGTCCTGCAACTCCAGCGCCAGCCGCTGCGACTGGGCCAGCAGTTCCTCCGTACGCCGGTTGGCCTGGATGGTGTTGACCGCGATGCCGATGGTGAGCACCAGCCGCTCCAGGAACGCCAGGTGCAGCTCCGAGAAACGGGCCACGCTGGCGAACTCGATCACCCCGAGCAGTTCGCCCTCGAACAGGATCGGCAGCACCACCAGGTCGGACGGGAGCGTGTCGGCCAGCCCGGAGCGCAGGGTGATCCGGCCGTCGGGCAGCGCGTTGAGCCGGATCGTCCGGCGGGAGAGCGCGGCCTGACCGACGAGCCCCTCACCGGGCCCGAAGGTCACGTCGTGCCCCCGCGCCACATAGCCGTACGACGCGGTCAGCCGCAGCCGCATCACCCCCTCGGAGGTGTCCGCCAGGAAGAACGCACCGAGCTGCGCGTCGACGAGCGGGGTCACCTCCATCATGATCATGCGGCAGACCTCGCCCAGGTCCCGCTGGCCCTGGAGCAGGCCACCGATGCGGGCCAGGTTGGAGTCGAGCCAGCCCTGCTCGGCGTTCTTCTTGGTCGTCTCCCGCAGGGTGACGATCATCTGGTTGATGTTGTCCTTCAGCTCGGCGACCTCGCCCTGCGCCTTGACCGCGATCCGCTGGGTCAGGTCGCCCCGGGTCACCGACGTGGAGACCTGGGAGATCGCCCGGAGTTGGGTGGTCAGGGTCGAGGCGAGCTGGTTCACGTTCTCCGTGAGGTCCCGCCAGGTGCCCGAGACGCCCTTCACCTGCGCCTGACCGCCGAGCTTGCCCTCGATGCCGACCTCGCGGCCCACCCGGGTCACCTCGTCGGCGAACGAGCTGAGCTGGTCCACCATCGTGTTGACGGTGTTCTTCAGCTCCAGGATCTCGCCCTGCGCGTCCACGGTGATCTTCTGGCCGAGGTCGCCCTTGGCCACCGCCGTGGTCACCGAGGCGATGTTACGCACCTGACTGGTCAGGTTCGACGCCATCGAGTTCACGTTGTCGGTGAGATCCCGCCAGGTGCCCGACACGCCCTTCACCTGGGCCTGACCGCCGAGCTTGCCCTCGGTGCCCACCTCACGGGCCACCCGGGTCACCTCGTCGGCGAACGAGGAGAGCTGGTCCACCATCGTGTTGACCGTGTTCTTCAGCTCCAGGATCTCGCCCTGCGCGTCCACCGTGATCTTCTGCGACAGGTCGCCCTTCGCCACCGCCGTGGAGACCTGCGCGATGTTACGCACCTGACTGGTCAGGTTCGACGCCATCGAGTTCACGTTGTCGGTGAGGTCCCGCCAGGTGCCGGCGACCCCGCGTACCTGGGCCTGACCGCCGAGCTTGCCCTCGGTGCCCACCTCACGGGCCACCCGGGTCACCTCGTCCGCGAACGAGGAGAGCTGGTCGACCATCGTGTTGACCGTGGACTTCAGCTCCAGGATCTCACCCCGGGCGTCGACGGTGATCTTCTGACTCAGGTCACCCTTGGCGACCGCCGTGGTGACCGACGCGATGTTACGCACCTGGGACGTCAGGTTGGACGCCATCGAGTTCACGTTGTCGGTCAGGTCCCGCCAGGTGCCGCTCACGCCCTTGACCTGCGCCTGACCGCCCAGCTTGCCCTCGGTACCCACCTCACGGGCCACCCGGGTCACCTCGTCGGCGAACGACGAGAGCTGGTCGACCATCGTGTTCACGGTGTTCTTCAGCTCCAGGATCTCACCCTGCGCGTCCACCGTGATCTTCTGCGACAGGTCGCCCTTCGCCACCGCCGTGGAGACCTGGGAGATGTTGCGGACCTGACTGGTCAGGTTGCCGGCGAGCTGGTTGACGTTCTCCGTCAGGTCCCGCCAGGTGCCCGAGACGCCGCGTACCTGCGCCTGGCCGCCGAGCTTGCCCTCGATGCCCACCTCACGGGCCACCCGGGTCACCTCGTCCGCGAACGACGAGAGCTGGTCCACCATCGTGTTCACGGTGTCCTTCAGCTCCAGGATCTCACCCTGCGCCGCCACCGTGATCTTCTGGCTCAGGTCGCCCCGGGCCACCGCCGTGGAGACCTGCGCGATGTTACGCACCTGACTGGTCAGGTTCGACGCCATCGAGTTGACGCTGTCGGTGAGGTCCTTCCAGGTGCCCGCGACGTTCGGCACGTCGGCCTGCCCACCGAGCTTGCCCTCGGTGCCCACCTCGCGCGCCACCCGGGTCACCTGCTCGGCGAACAGGCGCAGCGTGTCGGTCAGCGAGTTCATCGTGTCGGCCAGCTCGGCGACCTCGCCCCGCGCCCCGACCGTGATCTTCTGCGACAGGTCGCCCCGGGCCACCGCCGTCGCCACCTGGGAGATCGACCGCACCTGGCCGGTCAGGTTCGACGCCATCGTGTTCACCGAGTCGGTGAGGTCCTTCCAGGTGCCGGCGACGCCCCGCACGTCCGCCTGACCACCCAACTTGCCCTCGGTGCCCACCTCACGGGCCACCCGGGTCACCTCGTTGGAGAACGACGAGAGCTGCCCGACCATCGTGTTGACCGTCCGGCCGATCCGCAGGTACTCACCGCGCAGCGGGCGACCGTCGATCTCCAGCTCCATGTGCTGGGAGAGGTCGCCGTCGGCCACCGCCATGATCACCCGGGCGATCTCGGTGGTCGGCCGGCCCAGGTCGTCGATGAGCGAGTTGACCGCCCGCTGGCCCTCCGCCCAGGAGCCGTCCAGGCCCTCCTCGTCCAGGCGTTCGGTCAGCCGGCCGTCCCGGCCCACCACCCGGCTGATCCGGCGCAGGTCCAGGTGCTGCCGCTCCTGGAGCGACACCACCTCGTTGAAGGCGTCCGCCACCTCACCGGCCGCGCCCGCACGCCGGGGCAGCCGTACCTTGAAGTCGCCCCGGCCGACCCGCCGCAGCGCCTCCGACAGCTCACCGAGGAGCGCGTCATGCTCGGAAGCGGACCCGTCCGCCGTCACCGACTGTTTCGCGGTCATCATTCCTCGCTCAACTCGGAGGGCTCCCGGCGTGCCGACACGCCGACTTCCCCTCATTGTGCCCGGGTCGTCGCCGGGCCCCCGGATACGACGTGCCCAGCGACGACGCGGCGTCCGCCCCGCCCCGCACCGACGTGGTCCAGCACGCCGCCCGCCGGCCCCGCCCGTACCGCCACCCGGCGGGCCCCGCCCGGCCCGACGGCGGAGGGTGACCACCACCGACCGATCGGTGCGGCGGGTGTGACGGTACGTGGTGCGGCTTGGCACCCGGCCGGTGGCGGTAGAGGATACGGGGGTGTCAGCGGAGCCGGGGGCCGGGACAGACGCGGGACGGGACGAGCACGTCCGGCGCGTCCGGCTGCCCGCCGACCGGCGAACCCCGGCCGCCGCCCGCGCCGTGGTCCGCTCCGTGCTCGCCGAAGCCGACCTCGACGAACTGCTCAACGAGGCGCTGCTGCTGACCACCGAGCTCTCCACCAACGCCGTCGAACACGCCCGTACCGAACTGGACATCGAGGTCGTCGCCGACCAGATCGGCCTGACCGTCACCGTCTCCGACTTCGCCGCCGGGCCGGTCGACGAACTGGTCGTCGGCATCCGCAACGACACCGACCAGATCGGCGAGGTCTCCGCGCGGGGGCGGGGACTGCTCCTGGTCGACCACTTCGCCAGCCGCTGGGGCACCACCTACCTGCCCACCGGCAAGGGGGTGTGGTTCCGGCTCGACCGGCACGGCGACCACGGCGACGCGCCACGCGCCCCGTACCCGCCACCCGGGCAGGCCGACAGCGAACCGGCGACCACCGCGCCGAGCGCCGCCGCGATGAGCGAACTCACCCAGACCAGCCCCGACCCGTACGCCGACGAACCGCTCACCGAGTTCGCCACCGACCTGCTCACCCGGGTCGCCGAGATGGTGGGCGCGGCCGGCGGGGTGATCCGGCTGGACCGGGGCGAGGGGGAGGGCCCGCAGGTGCTGGCCCGGTACGGCCGTCAGCCCCGCCCCGGCAACGAGCTGTTGCAGGTGCCGCTGGCCGTGCACCGGCCGTACGTCGGGGAACTGGAGCTGGACGCGGCACCGTCGGCGTACGCCCGGCCGTTGGCCGTCCTCGCCGCCGAACGACTCGCCCTGCATCTGGAGAACGACCGGCTGCGCCGGGCCGACGTCCGCCGCTCGGCCTGGCTGACCTTCCTCGCCGAGGCCAGCGAACTGCTCGCCCAGTCGCTCGACGTCGACCTGACCATGGCACTGATCCCGCAGCTGGTGGTGCCCCGGCTCGGCCAGTGGTGCGCGGTGCACACCACCGACGAGTGGGGTCGGCTCAGGCTGGCCGCGTCCAGTCACGCCGACGAGTCCGTCCTGCCCCAACTGCACAAGGTGCTTGAGGAGTCCGGCCCGGACTCGGTCCAGGCCCGGCTGCGGGAGGCGTCGCGGACCGGGTCGCAGGTGCCGCTCGGCGGGCCGATGGAGGGTTTCGCCGTGCCGCTGGTCGCCCGCAGCCAGCGCCTCGGCACCCTGGCCGTGGGACGGCACCAGCGGCACCGGCACGACCCGGACGAGGTCGCGGTGCTGGAGGACGTGGCCCGGCGGGCCGGCCTCGCCATCGAGAACGCCCGCATCCACGCCGAACGGCGTCGGGTGGCGCAGACCCTCCAGCAGTCGCTGCTGCCGCCGGTGCTCCCCGTCGTCGAGCGCATCGGTTTCGCCGCCGAGTACGTCCCGACCGGCGACGAGGCCGAGGTCGGCGGCGACTTCTACGACGTGGTGCCGCTGCCGGACGGGCGCTGGCTGGTGGTGGTCGGCGACGTGTCCGGCAAGGGGGTGCAGGCGGCGGCGGTGACCGGGCTGGTCCGGGACGTGATCCGGGTGCTGGTCGGGGACGGCAAGCCGCTGCCCGAGGCGTTGGCCCGGCTCAACGACACGCTTGTCGAGCGGGGTGGAGGGCGGTACTGCACGCTGGCCCTGGCGGCGGTCGGGCCCGGCGACGGCGACCGGCTCGACGTCTCGCTGCACCTGGCCGGGCACGACCGGCCGGTGCTGCTGCACGGGACCGGTGGGGCCAACTTCGTCGGCATCGGGGGCACGGCGCTCGGTCTGCTCGACGCGATCACCTCCCCGGCGGCGGAGATCGTGCTCGCGCCGGGCGATGCGCTGATCTTCTATACCGACGGGGTCACCGAGCGGCGGCGCGGCCGGGAACTCTTCGGCACCGAACGGCTCCGGGAGGCCGCCGCCCCGCTGGCCGGCTACTCCGCCGACGTGGTCGCGGCCCGGCTACGGTCCGCCGCGATCAACTTCTCGGTCGAGTCGCCCCGCGACGACATCGCCATCCTGGTGCTGCGCAACGACGCCCTCTGAGCGCCGACTTCTTGATCCACTCTATTTCGCCTCAACAGTGGTGTCGTGCGCGTCGGATACCGCAGTTGGGCGGACAACGAGTCGATCACTGCGGCCCGGCGCGCGGGGGGCTGGCGTATGGGGGCTGGGGTGCGGGGGCTGGTCAGAGGCCGCCGGGGAGGCGGCCGGGGGCGAGCCGGCGGTGCGGGTCGAGGTGTTCCTTCGCCTCGCGCAGCCGGGGAATCACCGCCGCCTCACCCCACACGTCGACCTCACGACGCACCGCCGCAGGCGCGGCGACCACCACGCACCGGCCCCGGCGGGTGAGGAGCACCCCACGGACGGCGGCGAGGATGCCGGCCACCCGGTCGACCGGAAGCGACCCGGGCAGCGCGGCGTGCACCACGCCCAGCCCGGCGGAGCCGCGTACCGACTGCGGCGTGCCGGCGGCGTCGCGCAGCGCGTAGACGGCGGCGTGCAGGTCGGCGGCCGGGGCCTCGACCCGCAGCGCGGTGTCGCCCGGGGCGAACGGGTAACGCCGCCACCAGGCCGGGGCGTCCGGGGCGAGGCTGGCCGTGGCACCGAGCAGGGCCAGCAGGCGGTCGGCCCGCTCGGCCACCTCGGACCGGCCGCCCTCCAGCAGCACGGACAGCTCACCGGCGCTGCCCCGGGGAGGCGGCGGGGCGGCCCGGCGGCCGGCCATCGCGGG
>NZ_JACGMO010000078.1:0-35732 GCF_015354745.1 Micromonospora sp. S-DT3-3-22 | reverse complement strand
AGCGCGCCGACGGTGGGCCGGGCCGGGCCGGACGGGGTCGGGGCCACGGTGGTCGCCCGAGTGCTCGCCGGGGTGGCCGTCGGGGGGTGGACCGGGAGCGGGGCGACCGGGGCCGCGCAGCCCGTCACCGGGAGGAGCGCCAGCGTGGCGGCCAGCCACCGGCCGGTCCGTTCAGTCACCGGTCAACCGTTCCCGGACCTGGCGGCGGGCCTGGTGGACGCGGGATTTCACGGTGCCCTCCGGCAGGTCGAGCAGGGTGGCGATCTCGCGGTAGGACAGGCCGAGCAGGTCGCGCAGGGTGAGCGCCTCGGCCGCCTCGGGGCGGACCGCGTCCAGCGCGTCGAGCAGGTCGAGCCGGGTGCCGGCGACCACACTGGTGCGTCGGGGGTCCGGTGGGTCGGGCAGCGGCACCCCACCGGCCTCGACCTGCCAGCGTCGTCGTAGCGTCCGGTACGTCGACCGGGCCCGGTTGGCGGTGAGCCGGTACAGCCAGGTGTGGAACGACGAGCGGCCCTCGAAGCGTCCGATGCCCCGGGCCACCGCGAGCAGGGCGTCCTGGCAGGCCTCCTCGGCGTCCTCCCGGTGGGGCAGCAGCCGGCCGCACAGCCGCAGCACCTCGGGGCGTACCGCCGTCAGCAGCGCGTCCAGCGCCCCCGGCTCGCCCCGGGCGGCGGTCCGGGCCAGGTCGTCGATGTCGTCCCCGAGGAGCATGGCCGTCCCCCGACCGCCGTGGTGTGGTGCCGTCGAGGCTATGCCGCCGGACCGGGCACGGTCACCCCCTGCCCTGTCCGGAATCCCCCCTGGGCAGCCCGAGTTTCATGTCACACTGCGCAAGTTTGCAGGCGCTGCACTTTTGTTCGTAGGCTCCCCCCGTGACCAATGACGAGGGACTCGGGCGGCGGGACCGCAAGAAGCGGCAGACCCGCGCCGCACTGGCCGCCGCCGCGCTGCGCCTGGTCGCCGAGCGGGGGCTGGACCAGGTCACCGTCGAGGAGATCAGCGAGGCGGCGGACGTCTCCGCCCGGACCTTCTTCAACTACTTCGCCACCAAGGACGACGCGCTGGTCGGCGACACCGCGGGCGACCGGGAACGGGTGCTGCGCGCGCTGGCCGCCGTGCCGGCGCGGGTGCCGGCGCTGGCGGCGATCCGGTCGGCCCTGTCCGGCGTGATCGACGAGGTGGAGGGTGACGCCGCGCTGTGGTTGCTGCGGATGCAGGTGGTGATGCAGCATCCGGTGCTGCTGGCCCGGCTGGTCTCCGGCAACGCGGAGACCGAGCAGGCCATGGTCGAGGCGCTCGCGGCGCGGACCGGCCGCGACCCGGACGACGGATATCCCGCCCTCGTGGTGGCGGTCACCGGGGCCGCGCTGCGCACCGCGATGGTCCGCTGGGCCACCGGCGGCGGGTCCCGTTCCCTGGCCGGGCTGCTCGACGAGGCGTTCGCCGCCGTCGCCGCCGGGCTGCCCGACCCCCGTACCCCTGACCAGCTCGGCGCGACCGCGCCGGGCGTGCATCCCACCCTGTGAGGAAACGTCCATGACCGCAACTGCCGAGTCGACACCGCCCGAGGCGGGCACCGGCCGGATGTCCCGCCGGGAGGTCCTCCAGGCCCTCTCCGGCCTGATGGTGGGCATGTTCGTGGCGATCCTCGCCTCGACGGTGGTGGCGAACGCGCTGCCGCGCATCATCGCCGAACTCAACGGCAGCCAGACCGTCTACACCTGGATCGTCACCACCGAGCTGCTGGCGATGACCGCCACCGTGCCGCTGTGGGGCAAGATGGCCGACCTCTACAGCAAGAAGCTGCTCATCCAGCTCTCGCTCGGCCTGTTCGTGGTCGGCTCGTTGATCGCCGGGCTCGCCCGCAACGTGGAGACCCTGCTGGCCAGCCGGATCGTGCAGGGCGTCGGCGCCGGCGGCATGACCGCCCTGGCGCTGATCGTCATGGCGGCCATGATCCCGCCCCGGGAACTGGGCCGGTACGCCGGCATCTTCGGCGCCGTGTTCGGCGTCGGCACGATCGCCGGCCCGCTGATCGGCGGCGTCATGGTCGACACCTCCTGGCTCGGCTGGCGCTGGTGCTTCCTGATCGGCGTGCCGTTCAGCCTGTTGTCGATCGTCCTGCTCCAGCGCACCCTGCACCTGCCGGTGGTCCGCCGCAAGGCCCGCATCGACTGGTGGGGCGCGCTGCTGATCACCGCGGGCGTGTCCACCCTGCTGGTCTGGTCGTCGCTGGCCGGGCACCGGTTCGCCTGGGCCTCGGGCTGGACCGCGCTGATGGTCGTCGGCGGGCTGGTGCTGCTGGCCCTGGCGGTCTGGGTCGAGTCGAAGGTCCCCGAGCCGATCATCCCGCTGCGGATCTTCCGCAGCCGCACCGTCACGCTGACCACGGTCGCCAGCGTGCTGGTCGGGGTGGCCCTCTTCGGCGGCACGGTGTTCCTGTCGCAGTACTTCCAGACCTCGCTGGGCAAGTCGCCGACCGTCGCCGGCCTGATGAGCCTGCCGATGATCCTCGGCCTGCTGATCTCCTCCACCGTCGCCGGTCAGCTCATCACCCGGTTCGGCCGGTGGAAGGTCTACCTGGTGGCCGGGGCGGCCGTGATGACCGTCGGCATGCTGCTGCTGAGCACCATCGACGCCGACACCGGCGTGCCGCTGCTCTCGCTCTACATGGCCGTGCTCGGCACCGGCGTGGGCATGCTCATGCAGAACCTGGTCCTCGCCGCACAGAACGACGTGCCCGCCCACGAACTCGGCGCGGCCACCTCGGTGCTGACCTTCTTCCGCAGCATGGGTGGCGCGATCGGGGTCAGCGCCCTCGGCGCGGTGCTGGCCAACCGGGTCACCGGCCTGATGACCGAACGGCTCGGCCCGGCGGCCGGCGTCACCGGCGGCGGCACCACCGAGGTGCCCGACCTCGCCGCGCTGCCCGCCCCGGTCCTGGCGATCGTGCGGGACGCGTACGCCACCGCCACCTCGGAGCTGTTCCTCATCGGTGCCCCGATCGCCCTGCTCGCCCTGGTCGCGGTCGTCTTCATCCGGGAGAAGCCGCTGCACGAGGTCAGCGGCGACGAACGGGCCGAGCAGGAGGCGGCGGCCCTGACCGCGATGCACTGATGTCGACACGACGGTCCCGGGTCCGGTCTCCGGTCCGGGACCGTCGTCATCGACCAGCGGGGGACCCTCTGGTCCGGGGAGCCACCCGTGGTCGATCGTGGAGGAGGTGGACGTCGCTGGGTGTTCGAGCCGGGACGGCCCTCGCGGTGCTCGGCGGCGGGCTTCCGGGGCCGCGCGGTGACTGTCGGTGTACGGCGTGTGGGACCGCACGACCTCCGCGTGGAGGTGTCCGCGCGGCGGGTTCAGCGG
Source organism: Micromonospora sp. S-DT3-3-22 (assembly GCF_015354745.1). Taxonomy (NCBI): domain Bacteria; kingdom Bacillati; phylum Actinomycetota; class Actinomycetes; order Micromonosporales; family Micromonosporaceae; genus Micromonospora; species Micromonospora sp. S-DT3-3-22. The sequence continues at coordinate 32,366 of NZ_JACGMO010000078.1, read as the reverse complement.
CTCCCACGGGCGGCGCTATCGTGGACCGGCCTGATCTCGTGACCCATGATCCGATCCGGGGGGACGCCACGCATGGGCGATTCGTTCGCGCATCTGCACGTGCACACCGAGTACTCGATGCTCGACGGGGCGGCCCGGTTGAAGGACCTCTTCGCCGAGGCCAACCGGTTGGGGATGCCGGCGGTGGCGATCACCGACCACGGCAACATGCACGGCGCGAACGACTTCTACAAGCAGGCGATGGCCGCCGGGGTCACCCCGATCCTGGGGGTCGAGGCGTACGTGGCGCCGGAGTCGCGCTACCACAAGGCCCGGGTCAAGTGGGGCCGGCCGGAACAGAAGAGCGACGACGTCTCGGGTAACGGCGCGATCACCCACAAGACCATGTGGGCGCGCAACGCGCAGGGCCTGAAGAACCTGTTCACCCTCAACTCCCGGGCGTCCATGGAGGGGCACTACGTCAAGTGGCCCCGGATGGACATGGAGCTGATCGCCGAGCACGCCGAGGGCATCATGGCCACCACCGGCTGCCCGTCCGGCGCGGTGCAGACCCGGCTGCGGCTGGGCCAGTTCGACGAGGCACTCAAGGTCGCCGCCTCCTACCAGGACATCTTCGGCAAGGAGAACTACTTCCTGGAGATCATGGACCACGGGCTCTCCATCGAGCAGCGGGTCCGCGACGATCTGATCACCATCGCCCGCAAGCTGGACATCCCGCCGGTGGTCACCAACGACTCGCACTACACCCACGAGGCGCAGGCCGAGGCGCACGACGTGCTGCTCTGCGTGCAGACCGGCAGCAACGTCGCCGACCCCAACCGGTTCCGCTTCGACGGCGGCGGCTACTTCGTCAAGTCCGCCGACCAGATGCGCGCCGTCGACTCCTCGGAGTTCTGGCAGCAGGGCTGCCGCAACACCCTGCTGGTGGCCGAGAAGGTCGACCCGAGCGGGATGTTCGAGTTCCACAACCTGATGCCGCGCTTCCCGGTGCCCGAGGGGGAGACCGAGGAGTCCTGGTTCCGCAAGGAGACCTTCCGGGGGCTGGCCCGCCGCTACCCCGGGGGCATCCCCGAGGGGCACGTGGTGCAGGCCGAGTACGAGCTGGGCGTCATCAACCAGATGGGCTTCCCGTCGTACTTCCTCGTGGTGGCCGACTTCATCCAGTGGGCCAAGAGCCAGGGCATCGCGGTGGGTCCCGGCCGTGGCTCGGCCGCCGGTTCGCTCGTCGCGTACGCGTTGGGCATCACCGACCTGGACCCGATCCCGCACGGGCTGATCTTCGAGCGGTTCCTCAACCCCGAGCGGGTCTCGATGCCGGATGTCGACATCGACTTCGACGAGCGTCGGCGCGGCGAGGTGATCAAGTACGTGACCGACAAGTGGGGTGAGGACAAGGTCGCCCAGATCGCCACCTTCGGCACGATCAAGGCGAAGGCCGCGATCAAGGACTCGGCCCGGGTCCTCGGCTTCCCGTACGCGGTCGGCGACCGGATCACCAAGGCGATGCCCCCGGCGGTGATGGGCAAGGACATCCCGCTCACCGGCATCTTCGACCCGAAGCACCCCCGGTACGCCGAGGCCGGCGAGATCCGTGGCCTCTACGAGACCGACCCGGACGTCCGCAAGGTGATCGACACCGCCAAGGGCATCGAGGGGCTGATCCGGCAGACCGGTGTGCACGCCGCCGGCGTGATCATGTCCGCCGAGCCGATCATCGACCACATCCCGCTGATGCGCCGGGACGCCGACGGGGTGATCATCACCCAGTTCGACTACCCGACCTGCGAGTCGCTCGGGCTGTTGAAGATGGACTTCCTCGGCCTGCGGAACCTGACGATCATCGACGACGCGGTCAAGAACATCCAGCTCAACCACGGTCGGGAACTCGACCTGCTGGGCCTGCCGCTGGACGACAAGCCCGCCTACGAGCTGCTCGCCCGGGGCGACACCCTCGGCGTGTTCCAGCTCGACGGCGGGCCGATGCGTTCGCTGCTGCGGCTGATGAAGCCGGACAACTTCGAGGACATCTCGGCCGTGCTGGCGCTCTACCGGCCCGGCCCGATGGGCGTCGATTCGCACACCAACTACGCGCTGCGCAAGAACGGCCTCCAGGAGATCACCCCGATCCACCCGGAGCTGGAGGAGCCGCTGCGGGAGATCCTCGCGCCCACCCACGGCCTGATCGTCTACCAGGAGCAGGTGCAGCGCGCCGCGCAGATCCTCGCCGGTTACACCCTCGGCCAGGCCGACCTGCTGCGCCGGGCGATGGGCAAGAAGAAGAAGGAGATCCTCGACAAGGAGTTCATCCCGTTCCGGGACGGCTGCCGCGAGCGCGGCTACTCCGACGAGGCCATCCAGGCGGTGTGGGACGTCCTGGTCCCGTTCGCCGGGTACGCCTTCAACAAGGCCCACTCCGCCGCGTACGGGCTGGTGTCGTACTGGACGGCGTACCTCAAGGCGCACTACCCGGCCGAGTACATGGCGGCGCTGCTGACCTCCGTCGGTGACGACAAGGACAAGATGGCGCTCTACCTGTCGGAGTGCCGCCGGATGCGCATCCAGGTGCTGCCGCCGGACGTGAACACCTCCGCCGGCCCGTTCACCCCGGTCGGCAAGGACATCCGGTTCGGCCTGGCCGCCGTGCGCAACGTCGGGGCGAACGTGGTCGCGGCGATCATGCGGTGCCGCGACGAGAAGGGCGAGTACGCCGACTTCTACGACTTCCTGTCCAAGGTCGACGCGGTGGTCTGCAACAAGAAGACCATCGAATCCCTGATCAAGGCCGGCGCGTTCGACTCGCTCGGGCACACCCGCAAGGGCCTGCTCGCCGTGCACGCGGACGCCATCGACGCGTTCGCCGACGTCAAGCGCAAGGAGGCCGTCGGCCAGTACGACCTGTTCGGGGCCGGCTTCGGTGACGCCGACACCGGCGGCAGCACCACCGTGATGCCGACCATCGGCGACGCCGAGTGGGACAAGCGGGACAAGCTCGCCTTCGAACGCGAGATGCTCGGCCTCTACGTCTCCGACCACCCGCTGTTCGGCCTGGAACACGTCCTGGGCGCGGCGGCCGACACCACCATCGCCGCGCTGTCGGAGGAGGGCACCGTGCCCGACGGCGCGGTGGTCACCCTGGCCGGCATCCTCTCCGGCGTGCAGCGCCGGGTCACCAAGCAGGGCCGGGCCTGGGCCTCGGCCGCCCTGGAGGACCTGGCCGGCGGGGTGGAGACGCTGTTCTTCCCGAACACCTACGAGGTGATCGGCCAGTACATCGCCGAGGACGCGATCGTGGTGGTCAAGGGCCGGGTGGACCGGCGCGACGACACCCCCCGGATCATGGCGATGGACATGTCCATGCCGGACGTCAGCAGCACCCCCGGCAGCAAGCCGGTGACGCTGACCATCCCGGTGCACCGGTGCACGCCGCCGCTGGTGGAACGGCTCAAGGAGACCCTGGTGCTGCACCCCGGCGACACCGAGGTGCACGTCAAGCTGCTCAACGGCGGCAAGGTGACCACCCTGCGGCTCGGCCCGTTCCGGGTGGCCGCCACGACCGCGCTGATGGGTGACCTCAAGAGCGTCCTCGGCCCGGCCAACGTGAGCTGACCCGCCGGGCGGCGACCACCGCCGCCCGGCGAGCCGGTCACTTGCCGCCGGTCACGATCCCCGGGTTGATGCACAGCCCGGGGGTGCTGCCGTTCTTCTCGGCGATCTCCAGGCAGCGGGACACCTTGTCGACCTTGGCGTTGGTCTCGGTGATCTGCCGTTGGATGTCGGCGTTGCGGCGGTCCTGTTCGAGGTTGCGGGTCTGGGCGAGCTTGTCCTGGAAGGCCTTGATGTTGCCCTCGGTCTTGTCGTCGTGGTTGACCCGGGTGATGGTGACGGACAGGATGTCGACGTCGCCGGAGAGCCGGCCCTCGGCGTTGCTCCGGATGCTCTCGGCGAACGGCTTGAGGTCGACGTTCAGGTTCCCCGTCCGGGCGTCGATCTTCTCCAGCGGGTTGTACGTGGCGAAGGCGTCGTTGACCGCGCTGTCGAGCTGCACCCCCACCCGCTGGCCCCGGAAGCTCTCGAAGTCGCCCTTGTAGTCCATGAACTGCTTCGGCGCGTTCTCCGGCTTGACCTGCCACTCGACCAGCACCTCGACGCAGGCGTCGGCGAGGGTGCCGGTGCGGACCCGGACGCACTGGTCGCCGCCGATGTGGTCGTACTTCTGCCGGCCGGCGTCCCACTCGCCGACCTTCTGCCAGGGTGCGACCCACTTGAGCCCGGAGCCGGTGACCTCGCCGGTCGGCTTGTTGAAGCTGGTGACGATGCCGACCGAGCGGATCGGCACGGAGTGCGCGCTGGCGCCGATCCCGAACAGCAGCGCGCCGGCCAGGCAGCCGAGCGCGACCAGCGCGGAGGTGCGCCGGACGCCCGGGTGGCGGGCGAGGAGCAGCACCGCGCCGGCGACCAGCGCCCCGATGGCGAGAATGACGGCGAACGTGAAGCCGACGGGCACGGGGCATCACCCTTCCAGGGGATCGTCGCTGTGTGGATCATCAACCTAGGTCAGCCGGTCAAGCCGGGGCCGGTCGGGTGGCCGGCCGGTGCGGGCCACCACCGGCGGATTGGTGCTGACCGGGCGCGCGGGGGTGTCACTAGCCTCGACGCATGGAGTTGGCGCAGGCACGCGAGCTGTGGCAGCCGGAACCCGGCTGGTTGAACACCGCCAGTTACGGGCTTCCGCCCGAGCCGGTCTGGACGGCGGTGCAGGAGGCGTTGGCCGACTGGCGGGTGGGGCGTACCTCCCACGAGGTGTGGGAGGAGGCGACCGGGCGGGCCCGGGAGGCGTTCGCCGGCCTGGTCGGGGTGCCGGTGACCGACGTCGCGGTCGCCGGCAGCGTGTCGCAGCTGCTCGGGCCGATCGCCGCGGCCCTGCCCGCCGGGGCCACCGTGGTCGTCCCCGAGGTCGAGTTCACCGCCAACCTCTTCCCCTGGCTGGTGCAGGAGGAACGCGGGGTGCGGGTGCGCACCGTGCCGCTGGCCGGCCTGTGCGACGCGATCGACGCCGGCACCGATCTGGTCGCGTTCAGCCTGGTGCAGTCCGCCGACGGGGCCGTCGCCCCGTATGCCGGGATCGTGGCCGCGGCCCGCGCGCACGACGCGCTGGTGGTGGTGGACGCCACCCAGGCGTGCGGGTGGCTGCCGTTCGACGCGGCGCTGGCCGACGCGGTCGCGGTCGGGACGTACAAGTGGCTGGTGTCGCCGCGCGGCTCGGCGCTGGCCTATCTGGCCCCGGGGCTGCGCGAGCGGATGCGTCCGGACGCGGCCGGCTGGTTCGCGGCCAAGGAGCCGCTGTCCACCTACTACGGTCCGCCGCTGCGGCTGGCCGACGACGCCCGCCGGTTCGACAGCTCCCCGGCCTGGTTCAGCTGGGTGGGCACCGCCCCGGCGTTGGAGCTGGTCGCCGCGCTCGGCCCGGCGGCGATCGGGGCGTACGACGTGGCGTTGGCGAACCGGTTCCTGGCCGGGCTGGGCCGGCCGCCGGGGCACAGCGCGATCGTCGCGGTGGAGGTGCCCGAGGCGCGGCAGCGGCTGGCGCGTGCCGGGGTCCGGGCGGCGGTGCGCGCCGGGCAGGTCCGGGTCGCGTTCCACCTCTACACCACCGAGGCGGACGTGGACCTGGCGTTGGAGGCGCTCACCGGCTGAACCACCGCAGTTTTTCCCCGGCGGCGCATCCGAACCGCCCCGTCCGGGCGAACCCCCTGGTAACGGTGTCCTACCCGGGGGGTGCGTCTGGTGTTGTCGGATCCGATGCCGGTCGAGGTCGTCGAGACGGCCCACAAGCGGCTCTCGGCCGCCGCCGAGGACCTCGACGCGAACCTGGTGGCCGCGCTGGTGCTGGAGTTCGCCGCCGACGCCGGGGTGGCGGCGGTGTGGGAGGCGGTGTGCGTACCGCTGCTGGCCGGGCTGCGGGGGCGCGACGCCGCCGAGATCGCCGTCGAGCACGCCCTGTCCGAGGGCATCCGGATCGGGCTGGACGTGCACCGGCGTGTCCCCGGCCGGCGGTTGCGCACCGACGGGGTGCTGCTCGCCGGGGCCGAGAACGAGGCGCACTGCCTGGGCCTGCACGCGGTGGCCGCCGCGCTGCGCGAGCAGGGTCGGGGCTGCCTGCACCTGGGGCCGGCGCTGCCCTGGGTGGCGCTGGGCTCCGCCGTGCTGCGGGCCCGCCCGCGGATCGTGGTGGTCTGGTCGCAGACGCCGGTCACCGGTCGCGCGTACCGTCTGGTCCGCTTCGGCCGCGACTTCCCGGGGGTACGGGTGTACGCCGCCGGGCCGGGCTGGATCGAGCCCCTCGCGCCCCCGTCGACCCGGCTGACCAGCTTCTCCGCCGCCCTGGCCGCCTGCGCCCCGCCGGTTTGACCGGGTGACCCCCACCACATTCGATACGAACCGGTGTCGTATCGAAACATGTGGCTCGTAAGGTGAATGTCGTTACGAGTCTGACCCGTTCCGTATTTCAGCGGCGCGGGTGAACCGGGGGGAGCACCGGAGCGTATGCAACCGCACGAGAACACCGGACATCCGAGACGATGGGCGATCCTCGGCGTGCTGGTGGTCAGCCTGCTCGTCGTCGTCCTCGACAACACCATCCTCAACGTCGCCCTGCGTACCCTGGCCGACCCGGTGCACGGCCTCGGGGCCAGCCAGGGCGAGCTGGAATGGGCGATCAACTCCTACACCCTCGTCTTCGCCGGCCTGCTGTTCACCTTCGGCGTCCTCGGCGACCGGGCCGGCCGTCGCCGGTTCCTGCTCATCGGCCTGGTCCTGTTCGGCCTGTCGTCCCTGCTGTCGGCGTACGCGCAGAACCCCGGCCAGCTGATCGCGGCCCGCGCCCTGATGGGCATCGGCGGGGCGGCGATCATGCCGGTCACCCTGTCGATCATCTCCAACGTCTTCGACCCCCGGGAACGGGGCCGCGCCATCGGCGTCTGGGCCGGCGCGGTCGGCCTGGCGGTGGCGATCGGCCCGATTCTCGGCGGCGCGCTGCTGGAGCACTTCTGGTGGGGCTCGGTCTTCCTGATCAACGTGCCGGTGGTGGCGCTCGGGGTGCTGCTGGTGGCCCTGCTGGTGCCCGAGTCGCGGGACCCCAGGCCGGGCCGGGTCGACATCCTCGGCGTGCTGCTCTCGGTCGTCGGCCTGGTCGCGCTGACCTACGGCATCATCGACGGCGGCGAGCACGGCTTCGGCCGGCCGACCGTGTGGGCCGCGATCCTCGGCGGGGTGGCGGTGCTGGCCTGGTTCGTCGCGCACGAACGGCGCAGCGACCACCCCTCGCTGGACGTACGGCTGTTCCGGGTGCCCCGGTTCGCCGCCCCGGTGGCGATCGTCGGCCTGGTCTTCTTCGCCGCCATGGGCGTGATGTTCTTCAGCTCGTTCTACATGCAGCTCGTCCGGGGCTACAGCCCGCTGGAGACCGGCCTGTTCTTCCTGCCGTTCGCCGGGGCGCAGCTGGTCTTCGCACCGCGCAGCGCCGCCATGGTGCGCCGGTACGGCGGCCGGGCGGTCGCCACGGTCGGCCTCGCGCTGACCGCCGTGGCGCTGGCCGCGTTCGCCTTCATCGACGCCACCACGCCGATCTGGGTGGTGCTGGTGGCCTTCTTCCTCCAGGGTGTCGGGATGGCGAACATCATGCCGCCGGCCACCGAGTCGATCATGTCGGCGCTGCCCCGGGAGAAGGCCGGCGTCGGCTCGGCGGTGAGCAACACCGTCCGCCAGGTCGCCGGTGCGCTGGGCGTCGCGGTGCTCGGCTCGGTGCTCTCCGCGGTCTACCGGGAGGACATCGCCACGGCCGCCGACGCCCTGCCCGCACCGGCCCGGGAGGCGGCCACCGAGTCGGTCTCCGGGGCGTACGCGGCGGCGGCGCAGCTCGGCCCGGCGGCCCCGCGGCTGATCGCGGCGGCCAACGACGCCTTCGTCTCGGCCATGCACTGGGCGGCGGCGATCTCCGCCGTGGTGGCCGCCCTCGGCATCATCATCGTGCTGCGCTGGATGCCGGGCCGGCCCGACGCGGCCGTCACCGCCACGCCGGTGGCGGAGCGGGAATTGGCCGGAACCACGTAGGTTCGCAGAACGATGTCTGACATGAACCCCACCGCCGATGCTCCGCGGTCGCCTGGGCGACCGCGGAGCACCCGCGCGGACGAGGCCATCATCGAGGCCACCCTGGACCTGCTCGCCGAGGGCAGCACCATCGAGGCGCTGTCGATCGAGGCGATCGCCACCCGCGCCGGGGTGGGCAAGGCCACCATCTACCGCCGCTGGCCCGGCAAGGACGCCCTCCTGCTGGACGCGCTGCGCCGGCTCAAGGGGGTGGTCGCCCAGCCGGCCGGGCACTCCGTCCGCGACGACCTGGTGCTGCTGGTCGGGGCCGTCGGGCACAACGTCGACCCTCGGGCCGAGCGGATCATGCCGTGCCTGGTGCCCGAGGTGAACCGCAGCCCGGACCACTTCCAGCTCTACCAGAACATCATCGAGCCCCGCCGGAAGATCATGCGGGAGGTGCTCCGCCGGGGCGTGGCCGCAGGCGAGCTGCGCGCCGATCTCGACATCGAGGTGGCGATGGCGCTGCTCACCGGGCCGATGCTGGTCCAGCGGCTGATGCGCTGGCACCCGGAGCTGGACGACCGGCTGCTGCCCGAGAGGGTCGTCGACGGCGTGCTCGACGGCCTGCGGGCCCGCTGAGCCCCACCGCCGGGCGGCGTGTCCGCCCACCGGCGTGTCGGGGTGGACAAGTAGGGTGTCGAACACCCGTACTGTCGAGGGCCCGGAGGAGGCGGCGTGCGCGTGCTGGGCGTCGACCCGGGGCTGACCCGGTGCGGGGTCGGCGTGGTCGAGGGCGTGCCGGGCCGGCCCTGCTCGCTCGTCGCCTACTACGTCGTCTACACCGACCCCGCCGACGACCTGTCGCTGCGGCTGCTGCACCTGGACCGGTCGCTGACCGACCTGGTCGCCGAGCACCGGCCCGACGCGGTCGCCGTCGAGCGGGTGTTCAGCCAGCACAACGTCCGCACCGTGATGGGCACCGCCCAGGCCAGCGGGATCGCCGTGCTGGCCGGGGCACGGGCCGGGCTGCCGGTGCAGACGTACACCCCGAGCGAGGTCAAGGCGGCGGTGACCGGCTCCGGCCAGGCCGACAAGAAGCAGATGACCACGATGGTCACCCGACTGCTGCGGCTGGCCGAGCCGCCCAAACCGGCCGACGCGGCCGACGCCCTGGCCCTGGCCATCTGCCACGTGTGGCGCGGCGGCACCCGCTCCAAGCTGGCCGAGGCCGCCGACCGGGCACGACGAGGAGGAGCACGATGATCGCCAGCGTGCGCGGCACGGTGACCGCGACCGGCCCGGACCACGCGGTGGTCGAGGTCGGGGGAGTCGGCCTGGCCGTGCAGTGCGCCCCCGGGACCCTGGCCGAGCTGCGGGTCGGCCAGCCGACCCGGCTCGCCACCAGCCTGGTGGTCCGGGAGGATTCGCTCACCCTCTACGGCTTCGCCGACGACGACGCCAAGCAGCTGTTCGAGCTGCTCCAGACGGCCAGCGGGGTCGGCCCGCGACTGGCCCAGGCGGTGCTGGCCGTGCACACCCCGGACGCGGTGCGCAAGGCCATCGCCAACGCCGACACCGCCGCCCTGACCCGGGTGCCCGGGATCGGCAAGAAGGGCGCCGAACGGCTGGTGCTGGAGCTGCGTGACCGGATCGGCCCGGTCCCGGTGGGCCCCGACGGTGCGGCCGGGGTGACCGCCGGGGCCTGGCCGGACCAGGTCCGCCAGGCGCTGGTCGGGCTCGGCTGGACGGCCGGGCAGGCCGACCAGGCGGTGGCCGCCGTGGCGGAGACCGTGGACGGGCCCACCCCGCCGGTGCCGGTCCTGCTCAAGCAGGCCATCCGACTGCTCGGCCGGACCCGGTGACCGGCGTGGCACGGTCGCGGCCGGGGCGGCCGGCATGAGCGGCGACGGCCTGGTCTCCGCGTACGCCGACGACGCGGAGCGGGACGCGGAGGTCAGCGTCCGACCGAGGCGGCTGGACGAGTTCATCGCCCAGCACCGGGTCCGCGACCAGCTCGACCTGCTGTTGCAGGGCGCGATGCGGCGCGGCGCCCCACCCGACCACATCCTCCTGTCGGGGCCGCCCGGCCTCGGTAAAACGACGTTGGCCAATATCGTGGCCGCCGAGCTGGGCTCCGGCATCCGGGTGACCAGCGGGCCGGTGATCGAACGCTCCGGTGACCTGGCCGCCATCCTGACCAGCCTCGCCGAGGGCGACGTGCTGTTCATCGACGAGATCCACCGGATCGCCAAGCCGGCGGAGGAACTGCTCTACAGCGCCATGGAGGACTTCCGGGTCGACGTGATCGTCGGCAAGGGGCCGGGGGCCACCGCGATCCCGCTCGACGTGGAGCCGTTCACCCTGGTCGGCGCGACCACCCGGTCCGGTCTGCTGACCGGCCCGATGCGGGACCGCTTCGGCTTCGTCGCGCACCTCGACTTCTACTCCCCGGCCGACCTGGAGGCGTTGCTGCACCGCTCGGCGCGCATTCTGGGCGTGCCGATCACCCCGGAGGGGGCGGTGGAGATCGCCGGCCGGTCCCGGGGCACCCCCCGGATCGCCAACCGGCTGCTGCGCCGGGTGCGCGACTACGCCGAGGTCCGGGCCGAGGGCGTGGTCACCCTGGAGACCGCCCGGTCCGCCCTGACCGTGTACGACGTGGACGCCCTCGGCCTGGACCGGCTGGACCGGGCGGTGCTGACCGCGCTGGTCGACTCGTTCCGGGGTGGTCCGGTGGGCCTGTCCACCCTGGCGGTGGCGGTGGGGGAGCAGCCGGACACGGTGGAGGAGGTCTGCGAGCCGTTCCTGGTCCGGGCCGGGCTGCTGGCCCGGACGCCCCGGGGGCGGGTGGCCACCGAGGCCGCCTGGCGACACCTCGGTCGCACCCCACCAAATGGTACATTCGGTGTGGAAGCCCCCGCCGTGCCCGATCTCTTCTCGAACGCGCCCGATCCACCGTGATCTGAACGTGATCTGCGCCGCATTCGGCGTTCCCAGGTGCAGGGATTAGACTCGCCGCGGTCTGTACAGGATGTGAATATCCGCCTCCGCTCCGGCGCGCACGTGCCGTGACGGGGGCCAATGGGAAGGTCGCACACCGTGCTTTACGCAGCACAGTCCGGCGGAGGCGCCGGCAGTCTGACGCCGATCCTCATGATCGCCCTGCTCTTCGGGGTCATGTACTTCATGATGATCCGGCCGCAGCAGAAGCGCCGCCGCGAGGCTGAGGCCATGCAGTCCGCGCTCGGCCCCGGTGACGAGGTCGTCACCATCGGCGGGCTCTACGGCACGGTCGTGGGTGTCGAGGACGACACCGTGCTGCTGGAGGTGGCCCCCGGCGTGCAGACCCGTTACGCCCGCCCGGCCATCGCCCGGGTGGTCACCCGGGCCGAGCGCCCCGAGGCCGACGAGCCGGTCACCGAGGACGCGGAAGCCGTCAAGGAGTGAATCCGCCACCCGTCCGGCACCACGGGCGGGTAGCGGCGGGACAACTGGATAGGTGGGCCGGTCCCCAGGGTCGGCACCCGCACCGTCCGTCCGACGCCACCACGTCGGCGGTGGAGCGCCGTGCCGTCGGTCGGGAGTGGCCCGCGCAGAGCACGTCGGGGCGGGAACCCCGCTCCGACCTCGTCGCCGCTGCGCCGGCGGCGCGACCGTTACAGGGAGACAGACAGCCGTGGCACCACCTCAGGGACAGATGCGCCCCGGGCGGCAGCTCGCCGTGCTCGGGTTCATCTTCGTCGTCCTCTATTCCTTGGTGTTCTTCTCGGGCGGCGCCAGCGGCGGCTGGAAGGACCGGCTGGAGCCGCGGCTCGGCCTGGACCTGATCGGTGGCACCCGGCTGACGCTGGAGGCGACCAACAGCATCGACGGCAAGCCCCCGACGTCGGCCAACCTGGAGGAGGCCCGGCAGATCATCGAGAGCCGGGTCAACGCCTACGGCGTGGCCGAGGCCGAGGTGGTCACCGAGGGCAACCGGAACATCGTCATCTCCCTGCCCGGTGAGAACCGCGACCTGACCGACGTCGGCAGCGCCGCGGAGCTGCGCTTCCGCAAGGTGCTCAAGGCCGCCGACGGCAGCGGCGCGGTCGCCGCCCCGGCGACCCCGGCCCCGTCGGGCAGCGCGTCGCCCGCCCCCTCCGGCAGCGCGTCGCCCGCCCCGTCGGGCAGCGCCTCGCCGAAGGTGTCCGGTTCGCCGAGCGCCGGTGGCCAGGGCGGTGGCGCCCCCGCGCCGAGCGCCAGCGCCACCCCGTCCGGGTCGGCCTCGCCGAGCGCCCCGGCCGCCTCGCCCAGCGCCAGCGAGGCCCCGGTGCCGCAGAGCATCGAGGAGCAGCGCAAGGCCGTCGAGAAGAAGGTCGGCGCGGCGGCCTGGGCCGCCGCGAGCGGGCTCCAGGCCCCGGCCGACCTGGGCACCAACCCGGCCCTGGCGGAGACGTTCAAGCCGTTCGGCGCGCTCTCCCCGCAGGAGGTCGCGGTACTGACCCCGCAGATGCAGTTCAACGTGCCGACCATCACCTGCGCCCAGCTCGACAAGCGGCCCCCCGCGTCGATCAAGGACGAGAAGCAGCAGGCGGTCGCCTGTGAGGGTGGCGCGGCGAAGTACCTGCTCGACCAGGCCAAGGTGGTCGGCACCGACGTCAAGGACGCCAACGCGGTCCTCGACCAGGCCAGCACCTGGGTGGTCAGCCTGAACTTCACCGGCGACGGCCAGTCCAAGTGGACCGAGCTGACCCGGGAGGCGTTCAACAACACCGGCGGCGGCTGCGACCAGACGGCCCTGGGCCAGGACGGCAAGTGCCGGGTGGCCGTGGTGCTGGACAACGAGATCGTCTCCTCGCCCGAGATCCAGGGCGTGCTCACCGGCGACTCGCAGATCACCGGCAGCTTCGACAACACGTCGGCCAACGCGCTGGCCAGCCAGCTGCGCTACGGCGCGCTGCCGGTCACCTTCGTGCCGCAGGAGCAGCAGAACGTCACCGCGACGCTGGGCGACAGCCACCTGCGGGCCGGTCTGCTGGCCGCCGGCATCGGCATGCTGCTGGTCATCATCTACTCGTTCTTCTACTACCGGCTGCTCGGCTCGGTCATCTTCCTGAGCCTGGTGCTCTCCGCGTTGCTGGTCTTCGGCGCGCTGGTGGTGCTCGGCCGGTCTATCGGCTTCACCCTCACCCTCGCCGGCATCGCCGGCATGATCGTCTCGCTCGGTGTGGCGGCGGACTCGTTCGTCATCTACTTCGAACGGCTCAAGGACGAGATCCGGGAGGGGCGCAGCCCGCGCAGCGCGGTGCCCCGGGCCTGGATCCGGGCCCGCCGGACGATCATCTCGGCCAACGCGATCACCCTGATGTCCGCCGTGGTCCTCTACATCGTCTCGGTCGGCACGGTGAAGGGCTTCGCCTTCGCCCTCGGCCTGGCGACCGTGCTCGACCTGGTGGTCGTCTTCCTGTTCCGGCACCCGATCATGACGATGTTCGCCCGGACCCCGGCGTTCCTGTCGCCCCGGGTCAGTGGCCTCGGTCGGGCCCTGCCACCCCGTTCGGCCGACCCGGGCACCGCCCGCAACTCGCGCGTCAAGGAGGCCTGAGATGGCTAAGAGTGGTCTGGCGTCCCGGCTCTACCGGGGCGAGGCCGGTCTCAACATCGTCGGCCGGCGCAACCTGTGGTTCGCCGTCGCCGGAGCGCTGGTGCTGGTCGCGGTGCTCAGCTTCGCGGTCAACCGGTTCAGCCTGGGCATCGAGTTCGCCGGCGGCAACTCGTTCCAGGTGCCCGCCAGCGTCGGCACCCTGGAACAGGCCGAGGCCAAGGTCAACGACGCGCTGGCGGCCGAGGGCGGCGGCGCCGAGGTGGTGACCGCGCAGAAGGTCGGCAGCACCAGCGGCGAGTACTACGAGCTGCGCACCTCGCAGCTCAGCGCCGACCAGGCCAACGCGGTCAAGGCCGAGATGGCGCAGGAGTTCGGCATCAACGCCGACCAGATCAGCGGCAGCCAGGTCAGCGAGGCCTGGGGCAGCCAGGTGACCTCCCGGGCGCTGCTCGGCCTGATCATCTTCGTCCTGGTGGTGGCGGCCTACCTGGTGCTGCGGTTCGAGTGGCGGATGGCGGTCGCCGCGATCATCTCGCTGTTCATGAACCTGATCCTCACCGCCGGCATCTATTCGCTGGTCGGCTTCGAGGTCACCCCGTCGACCATCATCGGGTTCCTCACCATTCTGGGCTTCGCGCTCTACGACGTGGTGGTGGTCTTCGACAAGGTCCAGGAGAACACCCGGGGCATCACCGCCAACAACAACCAGACCTACGGCGAGGCGGCCAACCTGGCGCTCAACCAGAGCCTGATGCGGTCGTTGAACACCTCGGTGGTCGCCCTGCTCCCGGTCGGCGGTCTGCTCTTCATCGGTGCCGGCCTGCTCGGCGCGGGCACCCTGAAGGACCTGGGCCTGGTGCTGTTCGTCGGTATGGCGATGGCGTTCCTGACCTCGATCCTGCTCTCCACCCCGCTGCTGGTGCTGCTCAAGAACCAGGACCCGCGGATCGACGCGCACACCAAGCGGGTGCTGGCCCGCCGGGGCGCCATCGCCCGGGGCGAGATCACCCCGCGTGGTGCGGCCCGGCAGGCCGCCGCCGAGGAGGCCAGCGACGAGCCGATCGACCCGGAGGCGGCGGCCCTGGCCGGCAGCGCGCCGAAGGTCGGCGCGCGTCCGGTGGCCAAGCGGTCGGCCGGCGCCCGGGGCGGCCGTCCCTCCGGGGGCGGCGGCAACCGGCCCGGTGGCGCGAAGCGGCGCTGACCGACGGGCGACCCGCCCCACGTCGAGTCGACGGCGTCCGCCATGCTGTGCGAGCAGCGTGACGGACGCCGTCGTCGTATCGAAGGAGAGCCGACCACCGTGACGGAGACCCACAGCACCGGTGTACGCGGAGACAGCGGCCCGCAGGTGGCCCGGCTGGTCGCCAGCCGGGTACTGGACGTGCCGGACTTCCCCAAGCCCGGGGTCATGTTCAAGGACCTGATGCCGTTGTTCGCCGACGGTGACGTGTTCCGTGAGGTGATCGACGGGATCATCGACCACCACGGGCGGGACAACTTCGACATCGTGGTCGGCATCGAGGCCCGGGGTTTCGTGATCGCCGCCGCGATCGCGTACGCGACCGGGTTGGGGGTGGTGCCGGTGCGCAAGGCGGGCAAGCTGCCCCGGCCGGCGTACTCGGCCTCCTACGCCCTGGAGTACGGCGAGGCGACCCTGGAGGTGCACCAGGACGCCTTCACCGCCGGGCACCGGGTGCTGGTGGTCGACGACGTGCTGGCCACCGGGGGCACCGCCGAGGCGACCCTCGGCCTGGTGGAGCGGGCCGGCGGCACGGTGGCCGGGTTCACCGTACTGCTGGAGTTGGGCTTCCTGGGTGGGCGGGAGCGGCTCGCCGGGCGTCCGGTCCATGCCCTGCTGACCGTTTGATTCCTGGGTCGTCCCGCCGACCTGGGACGGACCGTCCGGCGGAGCGGCACGGCACCTACCGTACGGGTAGCATTGCCCATTGCTGACCGGACGGTCACCCGTCCGGGCGGTGGTCAGGTGCCGGCCGCAGGGCCGGTGGGCAGTGCCACCGACCCGACGGCGGCCGGCGGGGAACACGCCGGCGTGACGGCCGGTTCGGCAAGACAGGCGTCGGCCGTACGGTCGGCGTGGTCCCGGCGATCGGTGAGGAGGCCGGTGTCCCACGATGTCGTCCCTCCGGTGGAGGGCACGGTGCACCCGACAGGCGACGCTGACGGCGCGGTGACCGCTCGGAAGAACGATCCGGGGGCCGGCGACGACGTCGGCGGCACGCCCGACGGCCTGGCGGTGGGGGCGTCGCTCGACGACGACCCGTCGCCGAGCGCCGGTTTCGCGCTCTCCAACGCGCCGACCGGTCGTCGGGTCCGGGCGCGGCTGGCCCGGTTCAACGCCCCGTGGCAGACCTCCCAGGTCAGCGAGGTGCTCGAACCGCTGATCGCCAGCCACCGGGAGAACCATCCCAAGGCTGATGCCCGGCTGCTCCAGCGGGCCTTCGACACCGCCGCGCGCTGGCACTCCGGCCAGTACCGCAAGTCCGGCGACCCGTACATCACCCACCCGCTGGCGGTGGCGACCATCCTGGGCAACCTGGGGATGGACACCACCACGCTGGTGGCGGCCCTGCTGCACGACACGATCGAGGACACCGAGTACACCCTCGACCAGATGAAGGCCGACTTCGGCCCCGAGGTGACCCTGCTCGTCGACGGCGTGACGAAGCTGGACAAGGTCAAGCTGGGCGACGCGGCCAAGGCGGAGACGATCCGCAAGATGGTCGTGGCGATGGCGAAGGACCCCCGGGTCCTGGTGATCAAGCTGGCCGACCGGCTGCACAACATGCGCACGCTGTCCTTCCTGCCGGCGCCCAAGCGGGAGCAGAAGGCCAAGGAGACGCTGGAGATCCTGGCCCCGCTGGCCCACCGCCTGGGCATGAACACGATCAAGTGGGAGCTGGAGGACCTGGCCTTCGGCACGCTGTTCCCCAAGCGGTACGAGGAGATCCTCCGGCTGATCGGGGAGCACCAGCCGCAGCGGGAGTCGCTGCTCAAGCAGGTCACCCAGAAGGTCGGCACCGACCTGAAGGCCGCCAAGATCAAGGCGGAGACGACCGGTCGGCCGAAGCACCTCTACTCGATCTACCAGAAGATGATCGTGCGGGGGCGCGACTTCAACGACATCTACGACCTGGTCGGGGTGCGCATCCTGGTCGACACGGTGCGGGACTGCTACGCGGCGCTGGGGGTCATCCACGCCAACTGGCAGCCGGTGCCGGGCCGGTTCAAGGACTACATCGCGATGCCCAAGTTCAACATGTACCAGTCGTTGCACACGACGGTCATCGGGCCCACCGGCAAGCCGGTGGAGATGCAGATCCGCACGTACGCGATGCACCGTACGGCGGAGTTCGGCATCGCCGCGCACTGGAAGTACAAGGAGCACAAGGGCACCCAGATCGTCGGCCCGCCGGCGCACATCGACGAGATGACCTGGCTGCGGCAGTTGCTGGACTGGCAGCGGGAGGCGGCCGACCCGAGCGAGTTCCTGGACGCACTGCGGTTCGACCTGTCCAGCCAGGAGGTGTACGTCTTCACCCCGAAGGGTGACGTCATCCCGCTGCCGACGGGGTCGACGCCTGTGGACTTCGCGTACGCGGTGCACACCGAGGTCGGACACAAGTGCATCGGGGCGCGGGTCAACGGCAAGCTGGTGCCGTTGGAGTCGACGCTGTCCAACGGCGACGTGATCGAGATCTTCACCTCGAAGTCCGAGACGGCGGGCCCGACGCAGGACTGGCTGAGCTTCGTCAAGAGTCCCCGGGCGCGTACCAAGATCCGCCAGTACTTCAACAAGGAGCGGCGGGAGGAGGCGATCGAGGCCGGTAAGGACTCGATCGTCAAGGCGATGCGCAAGCAGGGCATGCCGTTGCAGCGGATGCTCACCTCCGACGCGTTGATGGCGATCGCCCGGGACCTGCACCTGGCCGACGTCGCCTCGCTCTACGCGGCGGTCGGCGACAGCCAGGTGTCGGCGCAGTCGGTGGTGCAGAAGCTGATGGCCGCGTACGGCGGCGAGGAGGGCGCGGCGGAGGACATCGCCGAGACCGCCGTCGCCACCCGTCCGCCGCACAGCCGGCAGAACAGCAGCGACCCCGGGGTCGTGGTGCGGGGCGTCAGCGACGTCTGGATCAAGCTGGCCCGCTGCTGCACGCCGGTGCCCCCGGATTCGGTCTTCGGGTTCGTCACCCGCTCCGGTGGGGTCAGCGTGCACCGGGACGACTGCGCCAACGCCGAGGATCTGCGGGCCCAGGTCGAGCGGGTGGTGGAGGTCAGCTGGAAGCTCACCTCCGCGTCGACGTTCCTGGTGGCCATCCAGGTGGAGGCCCTCGACCGGCACAAGCTGCTGGCCGACGTCACCCGGGTGCTCTCCGAGGAGCGGGTCAACATCCTGTCGGCGACGGTCACCACGACCCGGGACCGGGTGGCGGTGAGCCGGTTCAGCTTCGAGATGGCCGACCCGAAGCACCTGGGGCACCTGCTGGCCGCCGTCCGCAAGGTCGACGGGGTCTTCGACGCCTACCGGGTCACCTCAGGCGCCTGACCGGCCGGCCCGCAGACACCCGACACGACAGCGCCCGCCGGCTCAGCCGGCGGGCGCTTCGTCGTACGGTGCGGGTCAGCTCTCGATGTCGCTCATCGTCAGCTTGGTGATGGTGACCTCCTTCTTGGGGTGGCCACCCCCCGCCTGCTGCGCGAACGCCTTGTCGTCGCCGGCCGCCCCGACCTGCTTGACCAGGTCCATACCGGCGGTGATGGTACCGAGCACGGTGTAGTTCGGGTCGAGCTGCGAGTCGCCGTAGACGATGAAGAACTGGCTGCCGGTGCTGCCCTGCTGCCCGGAGTTGGCCATCGCGATGACGCCCTCCGGGTAGGGGGGCCGCTTGTCGGTGGGCAGGTTCTCCTCGGCCATGCCGTAGCTCGGCCCGCCGGTGCCGTCGGTCTGCCGCCAGCCCTTGCCGGTCGCGCTCGGGTCGCCGCACTGGAGCACCTTGATGCCCTCGGTCACCAGCCGGTGGCACTTGGTGTTGTCGAAGAAGCCCTTGCTGGCCAGATGGGTGAAGCTGCCGGCGGTGCAGGGCACCTTGGTCCGGTCGATCTTGGCGACGATCGGGCCCAGGTTGGTGTCGATCGTCATCGTCTGGGTGCCCTTGTTGGCCTGCTGGTTCGGGGGCAGCCCGACATCCTTGACCTGCGCCGGCCGGCCCTCCTTGGGCGTCTCGGTGTAGGTGCACTGGGAGAAGCCCTCGGTGCCGGCGGCCTGCTGCTTGCTGTCGTCGTCATCGCCGCCGAGGCTGGTCGCCAACCAGACGGTGCCGGCGACCACGAGCACCAGGATCGCGGCGGCCCCGACGATCGCCTGCGTCTGCCGGCGCTTGCGGGCCCTGGCCGAACGCTCGGCCATCTCCCGCTCAAGTCGGGCCCGCGCCGCCGCGCGCTGCCGCTCTCTCGTGGACGTCACGGTCACTCCTCCTGGGCTTTCTCTGGCGCGGCGGGGCCGCAGGTACGGGTTGTGGGCCGGCTCAGCCGGCGCTCGGGCTGGCCGCCGGGGAAGCGGCCGGGGAGCCGGTCGCCGGTGCCGGGGCGGCCTGTGCCTCGCCGACGGTGAGCTTGCGGATCACCACGTCGGTCTTCGGCTTGATCTTGGCGCCCGCCCCGTTGTCCACGGTCGGCAGGGCACCGATTTTCTCGACCACGTCCAGCCCGCCGGTGACCCGCCCGATGACCGGGTAGGCCGGCTGGGCCGGGCTGAAGTCCTTGAAGAAGACGAGGAACTGGCTGCCGTTGGCACCCGGCGGGTTGCTGATCATCGCGACCGTGCCCTTCGGGTAGGCCGGCGGCTGCCCGGGGGCCGGGCTGGCCGACGGGCTCGCCTCGGGCACCGTCGGGACGTTCTCGTTGTAGAACGAGTAGCTGGGACCGCCCAGGCCGGTGCCGCTCGGGTCGCCGCAGCGCAGCGCGCCCTCGGCGGTGATCTCGTGGCACTTGGTGTTGTCGTAGAACGACGCCCCGGCCAGGTGGGCGATGCTCGCCCCGGCGCAGGGCGCCCCGGCGAGATCCAGTTCGGCGGTGATCGGGCCGCCCTGGTCGGTGTCGATGGTCATGGTGCGTACCCCGGAGGTGGGCAGATCCTTGGTGGCCGGGGTGCCGACGTCCTTGAGGTTGGTGTTGGCCCCGGCGTCCTGCGGCGTCCAGAGGCAGACGTCCTCGGCGGCCTTCTGCTCGGGCTCCCGGTCGAACGCGCCCAGCCCCCACGCCGCGCCGGCCACGATCAGCACCAGCACCACGGCCGCACCGACCCCGGCCTGGATGCGTCGACGCCGCCGGGCGGCGGCGGCCCGCCGGGCCAACTGCCGGTCGAGCTTCTCCCGTGCGAGCTTGCGCTGCCGGTCCCTGCTGGAAGCCACCCGCGCTCCCCTTCCTCTACCCTGGTCGTCACCGGCGGTCGGGCCGTTCGCACCCGCCGTGCCCGCAGGTGCGCCACGCCACACGCCCGCCAGAGTGTACGGGTACCTGCTGTGAAAGTGGTGTACGAGGGCCGGCCTGGGTTTATCAAAGTGCGTCACTGTGCCGTGCGGGGCCCGTGGTACGGGTGGGCGCGGATACCGGATCGCGCCGGCGACTAGGCTGCCCAGGAGACGGACGACTGAGACGGAAGGGGAGCGGACGTGCTCGTGGCCGGCTTTCCCGCGGACGCCTTCGGCACCAACTGCTACGTGGTGGCGACCGCGCCCGGGGAGCAGTGCGTGGTGGTCGACCCCGGCATCGGGGTGCTCGACCGGCTCGACGCCGTGCTCGCCGAGCACCGCCTGCACCCGGCCGCCGTGCTGCTCACCCACGGCCACCTGGACCACACCTTCTCGGTCGCGCCGGTCTGCGGCGCGCGGGGCATCCCCGCGTACGTGCACCCGGAGGACCGGGAGCTGCTGGCCGACCCGACCAAGGCGCTCTCGATGGACCTCACCGCGCTGTTCGGCGGGCGGCTGCCCTACACCGAGCCCGACGACGTCGCGGAGTTGACCGACGGGGCGACGCTGGCCCTGGCCGGCCTGGAGATCACCGTCGACCACGCGCCGGGCCATACCGGCGGGTCGGTGCTGTTCCGGCTGCCCGGCGCCGGCTCGCCCTGGGAGGCCGACCAGCTCTGCCTCTCCGGTGACGTGCTCTTCGCCGGTTCGATCGGCCGCACCGACCTGCCGGGCGGCAGCATGCCCCGGATGCTGAGCAGCCTGCGGGAGAAGGTCCTCCCGCTGGCCGACGACACCGTCGTGCTGCCCGGCCACGGCCCGGCGACCACCATCGGCCGGGAGCGGGCGCGCAACCCGTACCTCGCCGATCTGGCCGACCCGGGCGGTGCGCGCCCGGCCGCGCCCACCCGCGGCCTCTAGCCGTTCCTCCGCGCCGCACGCGGACCTGTCGATCCCACCGCGCCCGGCGCGGACCCGCAAGGAGTACGTCATGAGCAAGCCCACGCCCATCTCCGGTTTCCCGGAATGGACCACCTCGCAGCGGATGATCGAGCAGTTCGTCCTCGACCGGATCCGGCACACCTTCGAGCTGTACGGGTTCGCCCCGCTGGAGACCCGGTCGGTGGAGCCGCTGGACCAGTTGCTGCGTAAGGGGGAGACCTCGAAGGAGGTCTACCTGCTGCGCCGGTTGCAGGCCGACGCGGAAGGCCCGGCCGGTGACGACGCGCTCGGGCTGCACTTCGACCTGACGGTGCCGTTCGCCCGGTACGTGCTGGAGAACGCCGGCAAGCTCCACTTCCCGTTCCGCCGCTACCAGATCCAGAAGGTGTGGCGCGGCGAGCGCCCGCAGGAGGGGCGTTACCGGGAGTTCCTCCAGGCCGACATCGACATCGTCGACCGGGACACCCTGCCGGCGCACTACGAGGCGGAGATGCCGCTGGTGATCGGGGACGCGTTGCGCTCGCTGCCCATCCCGCCGGTGCTGATCCAGGTGAACAACCGCAAGATCTGTGAGGGCTTCTACCGGGGCATCGGGCTGACCGACCCGGAGGCGGCGCTGCGCGCGGTCGACAAGCTCGACAAGATCGGCCCGGCGAAGGTGGCCGACCTGCTGGCCGAGACGGCGGGGGCGAGCGCGGCGCAGGCCGACGCGTGTCTGGCGCTGGCCGGGATCTCCGCGCCGGACGCGTCGTTCGCCGACGCGGTGCACGCCCTGGGGGTGCGCGATCCGCTGCTGGACGAGGGTGTCGCCGAGTTGGTCGCGGTGGTGGAGACGGCCGCCGCGCACGCGCCGGGGCTGTGCGTCGCCGACCTGCGGATCGCCCGGGGCCTGGACTACTACACCGGCACCGTCTACGAGACCCAGCTCGTCGGCTACGAGCGGTTCGGTTCGATCTGCTCCGGCGGCCGGTACGACAACCTGGCCAGCGCCGGGAGCGTGTCGTACCCGGGCGTCGGGATCTCGATCGGGGTGACCCGGCTGCTCGGCCTGCTGTTCGGTGCCGAGGCGCTGTCGATCTCGCGTAGCGTGCCGACCTGCGTGTTGGTCGCCGTCGGGGCCGAGGAGGAGCGGGCGGCGAGCAACGCCGTGGCGGAGACGCTGCGGTCGCGGGGCGTGCCGACCGAGGTGTCGCCGACCGCGGCGAAGTTCGGCAAGCAGATCCGGTACGCCGAGCGGCGTGGCATTCCGTACGTGTGGTTCCCGGGAGGCGAGGGTCACCAGGTGAAGGACATCCGTTCGGGCGAGCAGGTGGACGCGGTGGCGGACCAGTGGGCGCCGCCGCGTGCGGACCTGACGCCGGCGGTCGGTTGAGCCGGGGTTACTGGCGCGTACGCCGACGGGGACCTACGGTGGCGTAAGTTACGCCACCGTAGGGAGGCCCCTGTGACCGAACTGAGCCAGACCGCGCTGCTCCACGAACTCGAACCCGTGGTCGCCAAGAACCTCGACCGTCACCTGTCGATGGCCAAGGAGTGGTTCCCGCACGAGTACGTGCCGTGGAGCGAGGGGCGCACCTTCGACGGCCCGCTCGGCGGCGAGGCGTGGTCGGAGGGGGACTCGACCCTGCCCGAGGTGGCCCGCACGGCGCTGATCGTCAACCTGCTCACCGAGGACAACCTGCCCTCGTACCACCACCAGATCGCCAGCCTGTTCGGGCCGGACGGGGCGTGGGGCACCTGGGTCGGCCGGTGGACGGCCGAGGAGGGCCGGCACGGCACCGCCATCCGGGACTACCTGACGGTGACCCGGGCGGTCGACCCGGTGGCCCTGGAGCGGGCCCGGATGGTGCACATGACGGCCGGTTACAGCAACTCGCACGACTCGTCGATGCTGCGCTCGCTGGCGTACGTGTCGTTCCAGGAACTGGCCACCCGGATCTCGCACCGCAACACCGGCCGGATCACCGGCGACCCGGTCTGCGAGGCGTTGCTGAGCCGGGTCGCGGCCGACGAGAACCTGCACATGGTCTTCTACCGCAACCTGCTCGGGGCGGCCCTGGAGGTGGCCCCCGACCAGACGATGCGGGCGATCGCCGAGGTGCTGGAGGACTTCCAGATGCCCGGCGTCGGCATCGAGGGCTTCACCCGCAAGTCGGTGACGATCGCCCTGGCCGGCATCTACGACCTGCGCCAGCACCGCGACGACGTGGTAGCCCCGGTGCTGCGCCAGTGGGACGTGTTCAACGTCGCCGGCCTGCACGCCGAGGGCGAGGCCGCCCGGGACCGGATCGCCGCCCACCTGGACGGCCTGGAGCAGGCCGCGTCCCGGTTCGAGGAGAAGCGCGACGCCCGGGCCGCCAAGCTGGCCGCCCGCGCCTGACCTGTCGTCCCCGTGGTTCGCGTCCACCCCGGGGGTCTCACCGCACCCGCGCCTGCCCGCCGTGGCCGGCCGCAGGCTCGGGTGCGTCGACGTGCCCGCCCCGGCGACGTGCCTGCCCCGGCGGCGGGCGCGCGTCGGCGTGCCGGGCGGACCCCGGATGACCCGTCCGTCCCCGTGTCGTGGCTACGAGCGGTAGTTGCCCGGGGTACGTGACGCGCTGTGGTTGAGGTGCCGCCCCCGTGGTGCTCACCTCCCGCGCTTTGCTCTGCTGCCCTCCAGGCGACACCGGCTTGACCTGCTAATCATGGCGGTGGGTGGTTCGCTGGCCCCTGGCGCGTGACCACCCTCCGTGACTGTCGCGGTGAGGGCAGCAGAGCAAAGGATGCGGGCGGCAGGTGGCGGGGTCGGCTGCCTGTTACTTTCGGTGACGGGTTCGAGCGCTGGCGCTCTCCGTCGGAACCGGGCCTGCGGGCCCGAGGCGTCCCCGGGTCGTGCCTGTCGTCGTGGCCGTGCGCCGCGCCGGGGTCGGACCGCGCCGGCGCGGCCGGGGCCCGCCGGCGGTGCGGGTGGGTTCGCCCCCCGTTCGGTCCGTCGGTGGGGGTCTGACATAGATGTGTCCACGGTGTTGCCTGACCGTCATAACCGCTGGTGGGGTGAATCCGGGCAAAGTCATGTCTTGCTTACGATCTTAAATATGTGAATACTTCAGTCACTCGGCCGGTTTCCCCAGGTCGGCCGGGTTGTCCCCGGGTGCGTCCCCGTGACGCTGCCCGTCACCCCCTTCCGGAGGTTGTTACATGCGACCCACGAGGTCCTCACTCCGCCACGCCGCCGCCGTCGCCATGGCCGGCACCCTGGTCACCGGCGCGCTCATGGGTGCCCCCGCCCAGGCGGCCCCCGCCTCGCCCGCATCCCCCGACGCCGCCGCCAGCCTCGCCGACCGCCTCGGTGACCGTGCCGCCGGCACCTACGCCGACGCCAGCGGCAAGATGATCGTCGCGGTCACCGACACCGCCGCCGCCAAGCAGGTCCGCGCCGCCGGCGCCACCGCGAAGCTGGTCACCCGGGGCGCCGCCCAGCTCCGTTCCGCCACCGCCGAGTTGGAGCGCTCGGCGAAGATCCCGGGCACCGCCTGGTGGACCGACGCGGTCACCAACCAGGTCGTCGTCTCGGTCGACAGCACCGTCACCGGCGCCAAGCTGGCGAAGGTCAAGGCCGCCGCCGCCCGCACCGGCGGCGCCGTCCGGATCGAGGCCGAGGCCGGCGTGCTCAGCACCCGGATCTCCGGCGGGCAGGCGATCTACACCGGCGGCGGTCGCTGCTCGCTCGGCTTCAACGTGCGCAACAGCGCCGGCCAGACCTTCTTCCTGACCGCCGGGCACTGCACCAACATCGGCTCGACCTGGTACTCGAACTCCGGGCAGACCTCCGTGCTCGGCACCCGCACCGGGACCAGCTTCCCGGGCAACGACTACGGCATCGTCCGGCACAGCAACGCCGCCAACGCGACCGGCAACGTCTACCTCTACAACGGCAGCTACCAGGACGTCACCGGTGCCGCCAACGCCTACGTCGGCCAGAGCGTGCGCCGCTCCGGCAGCACCACCGGCGTCAAGAGCGGCTCGGTGACCGCCACCAACGCCACGGTGAACTACGCCGAGGGCTCGGTCTCCGGCCTGATCCGCACCACCGTGTGCGCCGAGCCGGGCGACAGCGGCGGCTCGCTGTTCAGCGGCAGCAGCGCGATCGGCCTCACCTCCGGCGGCAGCGGCAACTGCACCTCCGGCGGCACCACGTACTTCCAGCCGGTCACCGAGCCGTTGAGCGTCTACGGCGTCAGCATCATCTGACCCCGTCTCATCTGATCCACCCGGGAGCGGGCCGTCGGGACACCGGCGGCCCGTTCGCGTGTCCCCGGCAGGTGGGCGGGGCCTTGCTCACCCCGCAACCGGGCGGGCCGGGCGGCTGACACAATGCGGGGGAACAGCCGTACCGCAGATGAGGAGACGCAAGTCGTGATCCGTACCCATGACGCCGGCAGCCTGCGCGCGACGGACGCCGGCACCACGGTGACGCTCGCCGGGTGGGTCGCCCGCCGGCGCGACCACGGCGGTGTCATCTTCGTCGACCTGCGCGACGGCTCCGGCGTGGTGCAGGTGGTGTTCCGCGAGGAGGACGCGCACGCGCTGCGCAACGAGTTCTGCGTCAAGGTCACCGGCGAGGTGACCCGCCGCCCCGAGGGCAACGACAACCCGGAGCTGCCCACCGGCGAGATCGAGGTGACCGCCGCCGCGCTGGAGGTGCTCTCCGAGGCCGCGCCGCTGCCGCTGCCGGTGGACGACCAGATCGAGGCCGGCGACGACATCCGGCTGCGCTACCGCTACCTCGACCTGCGCCGCAGCGGCCCGGCCAAGGCGATGCGGCTGCGCTCGCGGGCCAACCAGCTCGCCCGCACCGTGCTGCACGAACGGGACTTCCTGGAGATCGAGACCCCGACGCTGACCCGGTCCACCCCCGAGGGCGCCCGCGACTTCCTGGTCCCGGTCCGGCTCCAGCCCGGCAGCTGGTACGCGCTGCCGCAGTCGCCGCAGCTGTTCAAGCAGCTGCTCATGGTCGGCGGCATGGAGCGGTACTACCAGATCGCCCGCTGCTACCGCGACGAGGACTTCCGGGCCGACCGGCAGCCGGAGTTCACCCAGCTCGACATCGAGATGTCCTTCGTCACCGAGGACGACGTGATCGACCTCGGCGAGGCGATCGTCGGGGCGCTCTGGAAGGACCTGGCCGGTCACGAGATCTCCCGACCGATCCCCCGGATCACCTGGCACGACGCGATGGCCCGGTACGGCTCCGACAAGCCCGACCTGCGCTACGGCCTGGAGCTGACCGAGCTGACCGACTACCTGCGCGGCACCGCCTTCCGGGTCTTCGCGGCAGCGATCGACGCGGGCGGCTACGTCGGCGCGGTGGTCATGCCGGGCGGCGCGGCGCAGACCCGCAAGGAACTCGACGGCTGGCAGGACTGGGCCAAGGCGCGCGGCGCGCGGGGCCTGGCGTACGTGGTGCTGGACGCCGAGACCGGCGAGGCACGCGGCCCGGTGGCCAAGAACCTCTCCGCCGAGCACCTGGGCGGGCTGGCCGACGCGGTCGGGGCCAAGCCGGGCGACGCGGTCTTCTTCGCCGCCGGCACGAACACCCGGGAGGCGCAGGAACTGCTCGGCGCGGCCCGGATCGAGATCGCCAAGCGGGCCAAGCTGATCGACGAGAGCGCCTGGGCGTTCTGCTGGGTGGTCGACGCGCCGATGTTCGAGCCGGCCTCCGACCAGGACAACGGCAGGGCGGGTGGCTGGACGGCCGTGCACCACCCGTTCACCTCGCCGAACGCCGACTGGGTGGACCGGTTCGAGGAGGCCCCCGACCGGGCGCTGGCGTACGCGTACGACATCGTCTGCAACGGCAACGAGATCGGCGGCGGCTCGATCCGTATCCACCGGGGCGACGTGCAGCAGCGGGTCTTCGACCTGCTCGGCATCACCCCCGACGAGGCGCAGGACAAGTTCGGCTTCCTGCTGGAGGCGTTCAAGTACGGCGCCCCGCCGCACGGCGGCATCGCGTTCGGCTGGGACCGGGTCTGCATGCTGCTGGCCGGGGCCGACTCGATCCGCGAGGTGATCGCCTTCCCGAAGACCCGGGGCGGCTTCGACCCGCTGACCGGCGCGCCGACCCCGATCACCGCCCAGCAGCGCACCGAGGCCGGCATCGACGCCAAGCCCAAGCCCGCCGCCGCGTCCCCCGGCACCGCCGGCCCGGCCGCCCCGGTCGCCGACCCGGTCTGACCCACCCCGCCCCGACTACCCGGGGCTCGGCTCCGCACCGCTCCACCCGGCATCGTCGATCAAGAGGTTCACGTCATCCGCGCACCCTGCGATGGCGTGAACCTCTTGATCGTTTTCGGGGTGGGGGAGGCGGGGAGATGCAAAAGAGTTGTGCATAGGTTCTGTGCACAGTTATTGTGCATCGTATGGAGAGTCACGACACCGGGGAGCGGGGCGCGCCGCGCGAGGTGCGGATCGACAGGCGGCAGGTGCGGGTGCTGGCGCACCCGCTGCGGATGCGGCTGCTCGGCGCACTACGGGTGCAGGGGCCCGCCACCGCCACCACCCTGGCGGAACTGCTCGGCACCAACACCGGCGCCACCAGCTACCACCTGCGACAGCTCGCCGAGGTCGGCCTGGTCACCGAGGACCCCGACCGGGGCACCGGCCGGCAGCGCTGGTGGCAGGCGGCCCACGACGTCACCAACTGGGAACCGACCGACTTCGACGACGACCCCGACGCGCGGGCCGCGATCGAGTGGATCCAGGGCGACCAGGTACGCCTGCTCGTCGAGCACGCCGAACGCTGGTTCGCTACCCAACACGAGGCGACCCCCGCGTGGCGGGACGCGATCGGGATGAGCGACATCTTCCTGACCGTCCCGCCGGACCGGCTGGCGGCGCTCACCGCCGAGGTGTGGCAGGTGCTGGAGCGGTACCGCCGCGAGGCGGAGCACGGGCCCGCCGACCCGCAGGCCCGCCCGGTGCAGGTGTTCCTGGCCGCCTACCCGCTGCTGGAGGGGCCCCGATGAGCGCGCTCACCGTACGCCAGATCCGGTTCCGCTACCTGACCCTCTACGGCCTGCGGTGGCTGCCCACCGGCCTGACCATCCCGGTGATGATCCTGCTGATGCAGGAACGCGGCCTGTCGCTGTCCCAGATCGGCCTGGTCTCCACCGCCCAGGGCCTGGTCGTGCTGGCGCTGGAACTACCCACCGGTGGCCTGGCCGACGCGCTCGGCAGCCGGGTGGTCCTGGTCACCGCCTGGGCGGTGAGCCTGCTGTCGCTCGGGCTGTTCGCGGTGGCCGACTCCTTCGCGCTGTTCTTCCTGGTCTGGGCCCTGCAAGGGGTCTACCGGGCGCTCGACAGCGGCCCGCTCGACTCCTGGTACGTCGAGTCCACCCTGGCCGCCGACCGCGACGCCGACTACGAGCCCGGCCTCGGCTTCGCCGGGACCGTCGCGGGCGTCACCATCGCCGCCGGGGCGCTGCTCAGCGGCGGCCTCATCGCGCTCGGCCCGGTCGGGCCGGTCAGCGCGCTGACCGTGCCGGTGCTGGTCGCCGCCGCCCTCCAGGCCGTCGCCCTGGTCGTCCTGCTGATCCTGCTGGTCGAGACCGGCCCCGCCCGGGGTGCCGGCGCGCTGCGCGCCTCGGTCGTCGCGGCGCCCCGGATGGTCGGTCAGGCCGTCGGCCTGCTGCGCCGTTCCCGGGTGCTGCTGGCCCTGGTGTCGGTGGAGCTGTTCTGGGGCTTCGGCATGGTCACCTTCGAGTCGCTGCTGCCGATCCGGCTCGCCGACGTGGTCGGCGACCCCGAGCGGGCGGCGGCGCTGCTCGGCCCGGCCAACTCGGCGGCCTGGCTGGTCTCGGCGGCCGGCGCGGCGGCCACCCCGCTGCTGCTGCGCTGGCTCGGCGCGGCCCCCGCCGCCGGGCTGCTGCGGATCCTCCAGGGCGTCACCGTGCTCGGCATGGGGCTGCTCGCCGGGCCGGCCGGGGTGCTGGTCGCCTACCTGGCCTGCTACGCCGTGCACGGCGCGTCCAACCCGCTGCACCTGGGGCTGCTGCACCGGCAGGTCGACGGGCCCTACCGGACCAGCGTCATCTCGCTGAACTCGATGATGGGGCAACCGGGGTTCGCCCTCGGCGCGGTGCTGCTCACCGCCCTGGCCGACCGCTCCGGGGTCGGCACGGCGATGGTGGTCGGCGCGGTCGCGCTGGCGGTGGCCGCCCCGCTCTACCTGCCCGCCTGGTGGGCCGGCCGCCGCGCCACCCCGCCCGGCCCGCCGGCCCAGCCGGGAACGCCGGCCCGGTCGGACGGGATCGTGCCGGAGCAGCCGCCCCCGCCGGGCGGGACGGTCCCGGTGGGGTCAGCCGAGCCACACCGAGCTGCGCTCCAGGGTGCCGGTGAAGCCGAGCCGACGGTACAGCCGTAACGCCCCGACGTTGTCGGTGTAGACGCCGAGCGCGACGTGGTCGTACCGGGCGAGCAGGGCCCGGGTCATCCCGGCGGTCAGCGCCGCGCCCAGCCCTTGCCCCCGCCGGTCGCGGGCCACGGTGAGTCCGGCGAGGAAGCCGACGTCGCCGCGACTGCGGTCCGCGCCGCAGGCGACCAGGCGGTCGGCGTCCCAGATGCCGTACCAGCCGGTGACCGTCGGGTCCTGCGGGCGCGACGAGGAGGTGGGGAAGGCGTCGTCGATCAGCGCCGCCAGCGCAGGGTGGTCCGCCCGACCGAGGCGGACCACCCGCTCCTGCCCGGGCTGCCGGGGCGGGGCGGCGGTGGTCCAGAGGAAGTCCCAGTCGTCGACCCGGGTCGCCGCGAACCGGTCGACCAGCAGCTCCCGGTCGGCCCGGGGTAGCTGCAGGTACTGCCCCGGGCGGACGACCCCGTCGGCGACCAGCGCCGCGACCAGCTCCACCGCCGCGTCGACCGGGCCGACCACGCCACCGGCCCGGTCGTTCTCCGCCGCCGGGAGCAGCCAGGCCACCGCGCCGTCGCGGGCCCAGGCGCGGGGCGCGTCGTCGGGCCGCACCGCGTGCCGGACGAACGGGTGGTGGTCGGTGGCGGCGAGGACGGCCGCCCGGCCGGCGAGTTCCCGGTCGGTGTCGATCATGCGAGCAGCCTAGAACCGGACCGGGCCGGGTGCCCCGGCGACGCCGATCTCCACCATGGAGATTGACGAGTCGACCGATTGGGTACATCCGGGCCGACCTACTGGGACCCCCTACCGGAGGACATACACATGCTCGCCATCCTCGCGGCCGTCGTCTTCGGCTTCGCGCTCCTGCTGGACCTGCTCAACACCAACTTCGGCGCCCCCGACCTGTTCAACTGGAACACCCTGGTCCTGATCGGCCTGCTGCTGCTCTCGCTCTACCTGGCCGGCGTCGGCAGCGGCCCGCGCGGCGGTGGCGGCGGCCGGTGGTACCGGGGCCGTCGGCCGGGCCGCGGCTGACCGCAACGGATCAGAACGGGCGCGGCCCACGGCGCGATTCCGGCGTCGTGGGCCGCGCCCGGTACTGTCTTCCTGATGGATTCCGACGCCCTCTTCTCCCTCGGTGCACCCGCCGCGGCGCCCAGCGCCCCCGCGGGCCCCGTCGGCGTCGACGAGTTCGCCTCGGTCGGGCAGGACGCCCCGCTGCCGGTGCGGATGCGACCCGCGAGCATCGACGAGTTGGTCGGCCAGGAACACCTCCTCGCCCCCGGGGCCCCGCTGCGGCAGCTCGTCGGCGGGGGCGCGGCCCTGTCGGTCATCCTCTGGGGCCCGCCGGGCAGCGGCAAGACCACCATCGCCCACCTGGTGGCCCGGGCCACCGACCGCCGTTTCGTGGCCATGTCGGCGCTGACCGCCGGGGTCAAGGACGTCCGGGCCGTCATCGAGACCGCCCGCCGTCAGCGCCGCTCCGGCGGCCCGCAGACCGTGCTCTTCATCGACGAGGTGCACCGGTTCAGCAAGACCCAGCAGGATTCGCTGCTCGCCGCCGTCGAGGACCGCACGGTCACCCTGCTCGCGGCGACCACCGAGAACCCGTACTTCTCCGTCATCTCGCCGCTGCTGTCCCGGTGTGTGCTGCTCACCCTCCAGCCGCTCGACGACGACGCCGTGCGCGCCCTGCTGCGCCGTGCGGTGACCGACCCGCGCGGCCTCGCCGGCACGCTCACCCTGGCCACCGACGCCGAGGACCACCTCGTACGCCTCGCCGGCGGCGACGTCCGCAAGGCCCTGACCGCCCTGGAGGCGGCGGCGGCCTCGGCGACCGCGCTCGGCGTCGACCGGATCGACCTGGCCACCACCGAGCAGGCGGTGGACGTGGCGGCCGTGCGCTACGACCGCGACGGCGATGCGCACTACGACGTGACCAGCGCCTTCATCAAGAGCATGCGCGGCTCGGACGTCGACGCCGCGCTGCACTGGCTGGCCCGGATGCTGGTCGCCGGGGAGGACGCCCGGTTCATCGCCCGCCGCATGGTCATCTTCGCCAGCGAGGACGTCGGGATGGCCGACCCGTCCGCGTTGAGCGTGGCGACCGCCGCCGCGCACGCGGTGGAGTACGTCGGCCTGCCCGAGGCCCAGCTCAACCTGGCCCAGACGGTGATCCACCTGGCGACCGCGCCGAAGTCCAACTCGGCCACCACCGCCCTCGGGGCGGCGATGGCCGACGTGCGGGCGGGCCGGGGTGGCGCGGTGCCGCGCGGGCTGCGCGACGCGCACTACGCCGGCGCCCGGGGGCTCGGGCACGGCACGGGTTACCGCTACCCGCACGACGACCAGCGCGGGGTGGTCACCCAGCAGTACGCTCCCGACGACCTCGTCGGGACCGACTACTACCGGCCCAGCGGGCACGGGGCCGAGCGGTCGGTGGCCGCCCGGCTGCCCCTGCTGCGCCGGATCGTCCGGGGGCTGTCCGCCCCGGCGACGCGCCCCGACGGTCCGGTGCCGGTGGTCAACGGCCGGCACCCGTCGGGCACGGGGCACGCCGGTGGGGCGGATGAGGACGGCGGCGACGCCGCCGGGGAGGTTCGGCAGTGACATCGCGAGGTGGGGAGCAACCGGACGGTCCCGACGAGCGGCGTGAACCTCGCGCCAAGGGACGTCGGTGGGGTCGGGGGCGGGGCGGCGACGAGACCCCGCCCGAGCCGGTCGGCGAGGATTTCGGCTGGATCGACGACCTGCGTACGGCGAAGCAGCAGCGCACCGAACTCGGCCCGGACGGCGGCCCGGTTCCGCCCGTGCGGCCCCCGGCCGCGCCACCCGTCGGCCGGGGGTCGGCCGCGCCGCAGTCCGGGCCGGT
>NZ_JACGMO010000077.1:0-35740 GCF_015354745.1 Micromonospora sp. S-DT3-3-22 | reverse complement strand
CGTCCGGCGACACATCCCCGGCCTGCTCCGCCAAGGTCCAGCCGTTCTTACGGCCCAGGCCGGAGACCAGCCCACACAGGTACTGCCGCGCCCGCCGACGCGGCTCCGACCGACGAAACCGTGGCCCGATCCGGGCATGCAGCCGGTCCAACTCCCCACGCCAACGATCAACATCAACGTTCGCCACAGGCAGACCAACGAACCCGACCCGAAGACGATTCGCCTACTGCCGTTGCAGTATTAGCCGTCGTTCCCGAGGAAGCTCGACTCATCGTCGTCCAGGCCAAGTGGTCTACGACTGGCAAGGGCAGCGCCGAGCGCGATGAGATGATCAAGCTCCGCGACGGACTCGATGACCTCGTTCAGATGAGGTGGTCGCGCTTCAACAAAAAGGTTCAAGCCCGAAAGGCTGAACTGGAAGACCTCCTAGATCAGCCCAAAGCTCGTATCGATATAGCCTTCGTGCATAGCGGAGCCTCGCCGTGCACCGATGACGTTCGGGCACCTATACTCGATTTCCTCGACGATCTGAACGACCCTACTGAGACGGGTCGCTTCCATTATTATAGCCAAGCGGAGATCCATCAGTTGTTGCTCGATGAAGGGCAATCGCCGCGCATCACCATCAGCGGGGAATTGTCTGATTGGGGCCAACTCGAAGGACCGCCACGTGCCTTTTATGGGCAAATGGCGGCAAGGTAGATTAGTGAGTGGTTCAGCCAGCACGGAGAAAGCCTTTTTGCAAACAATGTGCGAGTTGTGCTCGGGGATTCAGAAGTAAACGATTCATTGGTCGAGACCCTTACTAACGACGCGGGCTCATTTTGGTATTTCAATAACGGAATTACGGTGCTTTGTGAGAGTGTTGAGAAGTCGCCTGCCTACGGGGCTGACCGGCGACTTGGCAACTTCACGTTCAGTGGGGCCAGTGTAGTTAATGGAGCCCAAACCGTAGGCTCCATTGCCCGCGCAGCTAAGCGGTCGGAACTGGATCAGGCCCGCGTGATGGTTCGGTTCATCTCGCTAGAGGGGGCACCCGCAGAGTTTGCCACCAGCGTTACGCGCGCGACTAATACTCAAAATAGGATCGGTGGCCGCGACTTCCTTTCGCTCGATCCCGAACAGGCGCGCCTGAAAAGCGAGTTTGGACTTGAAGGGCTTGAGTACGTGTACCGCAGTGGCGAGGCGGATCCTGAGCCGGCGAAAGGCTGCAGTGTAGTTGAAGCGACGATCGCACTCGCGTGCGCCCAACAAGAAGTCAGTCTTTCAACCCAAGCAAAGCGGGAAATTAGCCGACTCTGGGACGCCATCGATCGCGGCCTGTATAAAAGGCTCTTTAACCCATCCGTGGACTTCCACCGCGTGTGGAGGGCCGTGCAGATCATGCGCCAAGTGGATGAGCGACTGCGAGAGATCGCGGCGCAGACTGACGGCCGCGAACGAGGCGTAGCAATCCACGGTAATAGGTTCATACTTCACATCGTCTTTTCGCAGCTGCCACTCAAGAAGCTCGACGATGCAAAGTTTGATTGGGAGCCACACATCGGGCTGGCGCAAGCCTGGGCGCAGGTGGCTTTCGCCAGGACCGTAGATATTTCCGATGCTGAATTCCCAGGGTATCCGGCTAGCTTGTTCAAGAATGTTTCTAAGTGCACCGGATTGGGTGCGCGAGTTAAGGCCGAACTCAAGATGAATCCGAATGTCTCCTCTTCTGAACGCTGACACTCGTAATGTGCCGGATTTGACTGGCAGCAAGGATCGTCCTTAAATGCTGGCTTGCCTGATCACTGCCATTCATGACGTCCCCTTCTAGTTGGCGCCAACCAGCCATCCCGTCTGCCGTCGAGCCGCACTCCTGTGGAGCGAGCCGCCGCCCGGCCCGCCACGGATAACGGCCTTGACGCCCTTGCGGACGCTGGCCGGATCGGGCGGCGGTCTTCTCGGCTCGCCCGGGGTCGACGGCAGACGGGATGGCTCCCACCCATCACTCAGAGAGCGTTTCGCATGTCTGTCAGTCGGGTGTGTTGAGGGTGCGGCGCTGTTGGCGGGTGGCGGGTCCGCCTCGGGTGAGGCGGCCGAGCATGCCGACGATCGCGGCCCAGCGGATCATGGCCTCCGAGGTCGCGGGCTGGGTTTCGTAGTCGCGGGCCAGCCGGCGGTGGGCGGTCAGCCAGGCCAGGGTCCGCTCCACCACCCACCGGCGGCGGTGCACGACGAAACCTTGCTGGTCGGCGGGCTTGCGGACGATCTCCAGGGTGGTGCGCAGGATGTTCCGGGCCCAGTCGACCAGGCGGCCGGCGAACCCGGAGTCGGCGAACACGTGCCGGACCGGGGTCGCTGCGTACGTGGCGAGCAGTGCGCCCTTCGCGCCGTCACGGTCCTGCCACGACGCGGCCAGGACCCAGACGGTGACCAGCAGACCCAGGGTGTCGGTCACGATGAACCGCTTGCGGCCGTTGACCCTCTTCCCGCTGTCGTAGCCACGGGTGTCGGAGTGCACGGTGTCCGCAGCCTTTACCGACTGGGAGTCGATGATCCCGGCGGTGGGTTCGGCCGCCCGGTCGTGGGCCAGGCGGACCTGCTCCCGCAGCTCGGTGAGGATCCGCTCGGTCACACCCCGCCGGTTCAGGCGTTGGAAGTGGGAGTACACCGTCTGCCAGGGCGGGAAGTCCACCGGCAGATACCGCCACGCGCACCCGGTACGCACCACGTACAGGATGCCGTCAACGATCGCCCGACGAGGATGCTTCTCCGGCCTGCCCATCCACTGAGGCGACGGCAGCATCGGCTCGATGATCTCCCACTCGGCATCGGTCAGATCAGACGGGTACCGCCGCACTCGATCCATACCCGTCTACCGACCGCGCCAGGCTCATCGATCGCACCCACTGTGCGACACACCCGACCAACACACATCCCAAACGCGCTCTCAGTAACGCAAGCCGCCGACGGACCCCCGCCATTCTGGAGCTGGAGCGCAACCGCCAGTGCCGCACTCCCGCTCACCACCCGGCAGCCGCCGACGGCGTAACGACGACTCCTGTATGTCGGACATCCGCCGGTTTCGGGGCTTCATCCGCTGCGGAGATGCCGTAACGTGAGCCCTCGTGTTCCCAAGTTTGCAGTACACCGACTTCCACAAGTTTCTTGTTAGCGTTGGTGGACTGACGGCGGGCGTTGGTGTTGCGATACCCGTCCTGTTGCTTCGAAGTCAAAATGTGCTGATTACACCTCAGAAGCAGCTGACCGAGCTGCCCCCCGAGGCGCAGTCAGCCGTTCGTCTTCAGCAGAAGCAGATGACGCTTCTCCTGCATGTTTGGCCCTACGTCACTGGCTTCCTGGTCATCGTTGGACTGTGCCTTGTCGTGTGGGGCGCGGTTTGCTGGAAAAAGCAGCAGACACGTACGGACAGCCGAGAAGTTGCGGAGCTGGCGAAGCTGGAGGTCGACAGAGAGAAGACGTATCAGGAAACGTTGCTGTTGCTGCGTGGGCATCAGGAGCCTCCTGAAGCGGCAGCGGAGGCTTTGGAAGAAAAGCTCAAAGAAGAGGAGCAAGGGAGCGCGGAGGAGAGCCCGCCT
Source organism: Micromonospora sp. S-DT3-3-22 (assembly GCF_015354745.1). Classification (NCBI taxonomy): domain Bacteria; kingdom Bacillati; phylum Actinomycetota; class Actinomycetes; order Micromonosporales; family Micromonosporaceae; genus Micromonospora; species Micromonospora sp. S-DT3-3-22. The sequence goes on along the minus strand of NZ_JACGMO010000077.1, from coordinate 32,162 downwards.
TTGGACGAGGCGTCTGGTTCCTCCCGAGGGTCAGTTGACTCACCCTTCCCTGACCCTCCGGTGCGGCAGTTAAATCCCAAATTATTTGGCCCTGAAGCTCGGGCAAGCAGAGCGCGAGGCCGGGTAGTGATGGACCGGGTAATTGGAACGATCACCGAAGCCCTCGGAAAGGGGGCTGACATTACACGAGATGTGCGGCTTGGTCGGACACATATCGACGCCGTCATTACTTCCAGGCTTGCGTCCCTCCCGGATCTCGTCCTTGATGTTCGGATGGTTGATAGTGTCAACAATCTTAGAAATCGGCTTAATGATGCGATTGTTTGGGCAATCCGGGCGCGGCAAGTGGGGAAGGAGGAGCTAAGTACCAAGTTCGTGCCGGTAGTATTTTTGGTGGTCGCGGAGCCTGAAGCCGCTGGCCAAAGGTCATTGTTCGGCGACGTTGTGCGAAGTAGTCGGATGGACAAGACTATTAGCATCGCGTCAGAGTTTGTAGAGGAGATCAGCGACGTTCGCATCCCATTGAATGTGGTCATCGGAGAGCTTTCGTCTATCACGCCGGCCGCACTCCAAAGCATTAGTTGGAGAACTGCTGAGACGCGCGTGATTGTGCTCCCCGCTCCTGGTGCCTAGCTTTGGCGAGGTGACGTGAACCGTCGAAACGTACTCCGGCAGATGGCTTCCAGCTCCGCCGGCTACACGTTGCCGGCGCTGCGCTGGTTCACCGCCCCCGACCCGGCCCCGGTCGCCCAACCCGGACGCAGCGCGGTCGGTCAACCCGAGATTGACACCATCCGGGCGATGACGACGACCTACCGCCAGCTCGACAACCAGCCCGCGACACCGTCGCTCGCTACCTCCATCAGGAGGTGACCCCGCTGCTCACCGACGGCCGGTACGACCATGCCACTGGTCAACGGCTGCTCAGTGCCGCCGCCGAACTGGTCCAACTCGCCGGCTGGCAGGCGTACGACACGGCCGAGCACGGCATCGCCCAGCGGTACCTGACCCTCGCCCTGGACTTCGCCCACGCCGCCGGAGACGACGGCCTCGGCGCGGAGATCCTCGCCGCGATGAGCCACCAGGCCACCTACCTCGGCCACACCACCACCGGCCTCGACCTCGCCCGTGCCGCCGGCCGGACCGCCCGCCGCGCCGGGGTCCCCGTGCTGACCGCCGAAGCCCACGTCATGGAAGCCCACGCCCTGGCCAAGGCCAACGACGAACGGGTCTGCGCCGCCGCCCTGCACCAGGCGGAGCAAGCCCTCGACCGGGCCGACCGCAGCGCCGACCCTCAGTGGCTCAGCTACTTCGACGAGGCGTACCTGTCGGCCAAGTTCGGCCACTGTTTCCACGCCCTCGGCCGCAACACTCACGCCGAACGCTTCGCCGCCCGATCCCTACGGATGGACAACCGGTACGTACGCGGCAGAGCGTTCAACCTCGCGCTGCTCGCCAGCGTCTATGCCCAGCAGGGCGAACCCGACCGGGCCTGCATCATCGGCGCGGAAACCCTGACGCTGACTAACCAACTCCGCTCGGCCAGGGCCGTTCGCTATGTCCGCGACCTGCAAGCGCAGCTCGCCCCACACCGACGGCTACCGGCCGTCCGGCACTTCACCGGCCGTGTTGACGCCACCCTCGGCCCTCGACGCTGACCGTCACAGCTCTCCCCGGGCCTTGCGCGCCACCAACTCCAGCACAGCGATCACCGTCCCGGCACCGACGATCTCACCCCGGGACACCAGCTCGTACGCCTCTTCGAGCGGAATCCAGGCGACCTGCTCGGCCTCGTTCACGTCCGTGGGTGTGCCGATGTGCTCGGCGTGCCGGGCCAGGAAGAGAAGGTTCTCGGCGTCGGCAGTGCCGACCCAGGGTTGGAAGGACAGCAGCGGCTCCACCGCCTGGGGTCGCCAGCCGGTCTCCTCCTCGACCTCCCGCACCGCACACTGCGCCGGCTGCTCGTCGTCATCGACGTAGCCGCCGGGCAGCTCCCACACCCACCGGTCGAACACGAACCGGTGCCGCCGCATCAACAACAGGCGCTCCCGGTCGTCGAGCACGGCGACCATGGCCGACCGGGGAGCCCGGATCACGTACTGCTCGAACCGAACCCCGTCGGGCAGCTCCACGTCGGCGATGCTCAGCCGCGCCCGGCGGGTGTCGTCCACGACCCGCTCGCCGTGGATGGCCCACCGGGTCAACTCCGTCGCCTGCTTCTCCACCACCCCGCCAGTATCCGCGCCGACCCCATCACCATGCACGACAGGCGGCATCTGCTGGCCGCACCGCCCCGGGCGTTTCGACCCCTCGCTTGTAACTTCTGGGCGCTCCGTCCGCGCGTGTCCGCGAACGTCCCTGACATCGAGCGCTGATCCGTAGACCTCCGACGCTGGCCCCTGAAGTCCGCCCCTGTTGCTGTCACCATTGCTGTCGACAGCAACAGGGCCATCGCCGCTAGCACTGGTCGGCAATCGACACTTGCTGCCCAAGGAACTCGCGGAGGAGCCGGCAGCGGTTCGCGATGGGCTGCGTGTGGTCGTCATCGCTGGCAAGGCTGTCCTCGGTCGCACCCTCACCGAAGGTCTCCGCCAGCACCAGCGACCAGATAGCAAGGCTGCTACCACAGTGGCGGTCGGACATCCACCCTTGGAACGCTGCCAGCTCGCCCCGACCACGCGCGAGGTCGAATCCTGTCAGCGCCGAAAACGCTCTCTAGTACCTTGACCTCCCGACATACATACCCAGCCGGTGGTCCACATGCCAGAGGCACTTTCCCAGCCCACCGGAGCATTGTTCCTGACCGTGACCGCTTCGATGTGAAGGAACTCCTAGCCGCCGGTGAGCAGTGCCAGCAGCAGGACTGAACCGCCCGAAAGATACATCGAAGTTCATGAGCTTACAGCGTCGCTCGTGCCTATCGTCACCCACTTGGTCACTCAGTGCGGACGTCAGACGTTGAGGCGGAACCTGGGCTTCCTCTCGTGAGCTGCGGCGACGGGTCGGCACGCTGGCAGCGTGTGCGTGTCCTACTTTTCCATGAGACAGGAGCCACGTAAGGTGGCGAGCTGTCCTCATTGAACTGACAGGTTGGCGGCTAACGATGGGTTTTAGCGCGCAGTTCACGCACTTTCTCGCACCAACGGCTACGGAGATAGAAAAGGCTATAAAGTCAGGTGTAGTCGTGTTTGACACCAATGTCCTATTGAACCTTTACCGTTTCGCGCCGGCTGCACGCTCTGAACTTCTGTCAGCGTTCGAGCGATTGGGGGACCGGGTCTATGTGCCACATCAGGTCGCTCTTGAGTTCCATCGCAACCGTTTAGATGTAATCGCCGACAATCAGGCCGCATACCAGGCTGCGCTTGATTCGATTTCCGCCAATGAAGAACGCATCACTGAAGAGTTGAAGGAAAAGATTCGTCATCTGTCCAACAGGATTGCATTGCCTGAAGGTGAAAGAGAAAGACTTATTGCAGTCGCCTCCGCGACTTTCCGTCCAATGAGCCAGGCGCTCGACCAGCTACGTGCCAATCACGGAATCGATGACCCCATGGCTGATGATCCAATTCTTGACCGACTAGAGGTGATCCTATCCGGAAAGGTCGGAAAGTCGTTCAGTCCGGAAAGGGAAAGCGAAGAGCAGACGGAGGCGGCTCGCCGGAACAGCGAAAAGGTTCCCCCAGGGTATAAGGATGCTCCCAAGCATGGAGATTACTTCACTTGGAAACAGACTCTTGACGAGGTGAAGGCCCGGCAAAGTGGGCTCCTTGTATTTGTTACTGGCGACGTCAAGGAGGACTGGTATTTAAGGGTAAAGGGCAAGACCGTTTGTGCTCGCCCCGAGCTTGCCGCTGAAGCGGAGAGTTACGCTAACACTCGACTGGTACTGATGCGGACTGAGTCATTCTTGCGGTATGCGGCGGCTCACCTCGATGCGAGCGTAAGTGAAGACACTATTCGACAAGCAGAGAAGTTGCCTGATCGACAGCCATGGAAAGCGGCCCAGGCGCGGAAGTTCCGTCAAAACCTTGAGCACCACCTCCTAGAGATTGACGATGCCTTAGCGGATTCCATGGAGTCGGTCGCCATCGCGCAGAAGGAACTTGCGGAAGCTACCAGGCTTTACGAAGAGTCCTTATCTACAGGCGTCGAGGGCAGCAGCTTCCTAGAGAAGATTTCCTTGCTGGAGGGGGTGCTCGACAGGGCCACAAGAAGGCACCACGAGATCCAGGAGAAGCGGCAAATGCTGAGGGGGCAGATTTGGGCCATAGACCACTTCGGCACGGAGCAAAGAACGGTCGACGCAAAAGCCATCTTCCGCCGCAATGACAATAATCCTGCCGTGCTGCTTAATCGCCGCGAAACAGAGATCCTGGCCGCCATGTCGGAGGGCCTCACTAATCAGGAGATCGCGGAACGCCTTCCGATTAAAGTGGGGGCATTGGCTCTTCACATCAGGAACATTCTCCACAAATTGAACGTTCGCACCCGAGTTCAAGCAGTGGACCTCTATCTCGCCAGCAATAGACCTATCGATCAAAGCGACGAGAGTATTTAGACATCACGTAAGTAACAAATATTGCGAGCCTGGTGCTGGCCACAAACGTTCTTGGTCTGCCGTCCCGTCTGCCATCGACCCGCACTCCTGTGGAGCGGGCCGCCGCCCGGCCCGCCACGTCAAGACGGCCTTGACGCACGGTCGGACGCTGGCGGGTCGGGCTGTGGTCTGCTCGGCTCGCCCGGGTCGACGGCGGGCGGGATGGCTCCCCACCGCCACCACCCACGGACCGCAAGCCGCCGACGGCACCCGGCCCATCCCGGAGCCCGAGCGCCCCCGCCGGAGGCGCAGTAACCGCAACCCCGATACCGACCCGGCAGCCGCCGACGAACCCGGCGTGCGCTCCCCCTATGCCGCGCGGCCCGGCCGGCTGCCGGCCCTACCACCCCACCGGGAAACGGCCTGTCGTCATCCGGCGGCCCACCGGGCTTCCCGCTCTCCGCGCCAGGCCGCCGGGCGTGTTGCGTGGCCGGAGTCGGAGCGCCAGCGGAGCGACGGACGCGCGCCCAGGCGGCGGCGCGTGCGGCCGGTTCAGGGCCGCCTTGATAGACGTACAGAAAGTCCTCCCACACCGGCCGACAGCCGGCCGCCCCTGCGAGGTTCACGGTGGGTTGACGTGTCGGTACCCGGTGCTACTCTGGCCCTCGTCGAGCACGCCAGCGCGGCCTTCCCGCCGGATCGCTGAACTCGACTTCGGAGTTGCCGAGCGGCCTTCCTGCCGCTGACGCGGGTCACGTCCCGCCGGCTCTCGATCGCACCGGCCGCTGCGCCAGCCCGAAATCCGCTGAGCGGCCCAGCACGGCCATCCCGCCGTCCACGATAGCCCTCGGATTCGCACACCTCGACGGGTGGGGACCGCCTGCGGCAACCACCGGAAGCCGACGACCAGGCAACCCACCCGTCCCGGCATCACCCAAGATCCATAGAACCCAGCTCCACGGCGGTCCAAGGCCGATGGCCTGCACCCGCCCTCCGGCGTGAGCCGCCCTCTCCGGCGGTGCCAGGAGACACCACGAACACCACCGACGGACACCGCTCCGGCGTCCGGTGGCAGTTCGTCGTTCGTCCCCTGCCACCCCTTGAGGAGAAATCCGTGTCCACCCTCACCGCCGGCCGTGACGCCCAGGCCCTGCACCGCGCCGCCGCCCCGGACTAGTTCGGCTGGCTGGAGCACACCCGCGCCGCCGGAGGCTGCACCCGCCCGATCCGCCTGGCCGGCACCCTCACCGCCGTCGAACCCGGCACCGGTCGGGTCCTGGCCGAGCGGCACACCGACGAGCTGCCCGATCGGACGCTGTACAAGGCGTGCGGCAACCGCCGTGCCGCCCAGTGCCCCGACTGCGCCTGGGTCTACGCCGGTGATGCCTTCCAGGTCGTCCGTTGCGGCCTGACCGGCGGCAAGACCATCCCCGCCACCGTCACCGCGCATCCGGTCGTCTTCGCCACCTTCACCGCGCCGTCCTTCGGCCCGGTGCACCACCGGCACATCCCCCGGCACACCTGCGCCGGCCGTCGGCGCTGCGACTGCCGGCCCGCACCCTGCCGCGCCCGGAGCACCGCCGGCACCTGCCCACACGGGCAGCCTGCGGCCTGCTTCACCCGCCACGACGCCGACGACCCGCAACTCGGCCGACCGCTGTGCCTGGACTGCTAAGACCACGACCACCAGGTCATCTGGAACTACTCCTCGGGCGAGCTGTGGCGGCGCACCAAACAGGCCATCGAACGCCACCTCACCGCAGTGTGCCGCCGACGCGGCATCCCCCACGTCCAGGTCACCACCGACTCCGGCCGAATCCGGCGGGTGCCTCCGGTGCGGGTGTCCCACGGCAAGGTCGCCGAGATGCAGCGCCGGGGAGCGGTGCACTTCCACGTCCTGCTGCGCCTCGACGGCGTCGACCCGCACGACCGTCACGCCCTGGTCCCGCCACCGGCCGGCGTCACCGTCGACGACCTCGCCGCCGCCGTCCACGCCGCCACCCGGCAGATCACCGTCACCACCCCGCCGCACCCCGACCGCCCGCAGGGCTGGCCGATCGCCTGGGGTGAGCAGGTCGACGTACGCCGCATCGGCGTCAGCGACGGCGACGTGACCGACGCCAAGGTGGCCGCCTACCTCGCCAAGTACGCCACGAAGTCCACCGAGGTCACCGGCCGCTGCTCCACCCGACTCACCCCGGACACCGTCGACGCCTACGCCGACCCGGAAGGCGACCACCTCGCCCGCCTCATCGACGTCTGCTGGCGACTCGGCCGCCCCACCCGGCACCACGTCACCGGGACAGCCGGGACGACAGAAGACGGGTCTGCTGCCGATCAACGATGTCGCCCCCCATGATGGACATGAGCAGATCTCCACCACGGTCGATCGATACACGCACGTGTTCGAGGCGGGTGCCGACCGGGTCTACGAGTCCTTCGCTGACTTTCCGCTGACGATCGAGCAGAACGAGGGCGAGGAAGGCTAGCGAGAATCGACGTGGTTCGCTGAGTCGGAGTGTCAGCCCTACAGTATCGGGCCAGGTGAGATGGTGTCTCACCTGGCCCGATCTCCTCGGTCGGGGTGGCCGGATTCGAACCGACGACCTCTTCGTCCCGAACGAAGCGCGCTACCAAGCTGCGCCACACCCCGAGGCGTGCGGTGAAATAGTAGCCCACCCGCTCCGCCGATCAAACTCGGTACCCCCGGCACCGGCGACGGGGAGCCCGGCACCCGGCTCTGGCCTGCTCGTCCCCATGATCAGATTGCCGGAACGGTGACGACACGCCGTCAGGACTGCGCGGAACGGCAACCTGATCACGGGGGCAGCAGAGCGGGGGTCAGCGGGCGGTGAGGGTGAGGATGCTGGCCTCGGGTGGGCAGGCGAAGCGGACCGGGGCGGTGGGGTGGGTGCCGAGACCCGCCGAGACGTGCAGCCAGGAGTCGGAGGCGGGCCAGCGGTGCAGGCCCTTCGCCATCGACCGGGGCAGCCCGCAGTTGGTGACCAGCGCGCCGTAGCCGGGCACACAGACCTGACCGCCGTGGGTGTGCCCGGCCAGCAGCAGGCCGAAGCCGTCGGTGGCCATCTGGTCGAGCAGCGCGGGTTCCGGGGCGTGGGCGAGCGCGATGGACAGGTCGGCGGCGGGGGTGACCGGGCCGGCGACGGCCGGGTAGTCGTCCTGCCCGATGTGCGGGTCGTCCACGCCGACCAGCTCGACGAGGCGGCCACCGGCCTTGATCGAGGTACGCGCGTTGTTGAGGTCCGCCCAACCGGCCCCGGTGAGAACGTCCCGCAGTTCCTCGAACGGCAGGGCGGCGCCCTCGGTGTACTCCCGGCCGGGCAGGAAGTAGGTGAACGGGTTCTTCCAGACCGGCCCGGTGTAGTCGTTGGAGCCGAAGACGAACGCGCCCGGATAGTCGAGCAGGGGTTGCAGGGCCCGCAGCACCCCGGGCACCGCGTCGGGGTGGGCCATGTTGTCCCCGGTGACCACCACCAGGTCCGGGTCGAGGGCGGCCAGCGACGCCACCCACTGCTGCTTGCGCCGCTGGTCGGGCATCATGTGCAGGTCCGACAGGTGCAGCACGCGCAGCGGCTCGGCGTCGGCCGGCAGCACCGGCACGTCGTACCGGCGCAGGGTGAACATGTTGCGTTCGACGAGGGACGCGTACGCCAGGGTGGCGGCACCGGCGGCGACGGTCCCGGCGGCGAGGCCGAATAGTGTGCGCTTTCGCATGCCGACCAGGGTAGTTTGACCGTCCATGAGCACGCTGAAGGACCGCCTGACCGCAGACATGCGCGCCGCCCTCAAGGCGCGCGACGAGCTGACCACCTCCACGTTGCGGATGGCGCTGGCCGCCGTCGGTAACGCCGAGGTCGCCGGCAAGGCCAAGCGCGAGCTCTCCGACGACGAGGTGCTCGCGGTGCTGACCAAGGAGGCGAAGAAGCGCCGGGAGGCGGCTGCCGCGTTCGCCGACGCCGGCCGCGCCGAGCAGGCCGACAAGGAGACCGCCGAGGGCGCGGTGCTGGACCGCTACCTGCCGAAGCAGCTCTCCGAGCAGGAGTTGGCGGAACTGGTGTCGGGGGCGCTGGCCGCGGGCGGCTTCACCGAGAAGTCCCAGATGGGCCCGGCGATGAAGGCGGCCCAGGCCGCGGTGGCCGGTCGGGCCGAGGGTGGTCGCGTCGCCGCCGAGGTACGCCGACAGCTCGGCCTCTGACCCACCGTCGCGCCGGTCGGTCCGCGCACCGGTACGTCGGACAGCCGACGGGCGGGCACCCCGTGTGGGGTGCCCGCCCGTCGGCGTCGGTACGGGTCAGTTGTTGCCTGGTGGACGGCCCGGTGGGTTGCCGGTGTTACCCGGCGTGTTGCCGCCCTGGTTCGGGGTGCTGCCGCCGCCGCTGCTCACCTCGATGGTGACCACGCCGCCCTTGATGGTGCGGCCGTTGGGGCTGGTGCCGGCGACGGAGCCGGCCGGACAGTCCGAGGCGACCTTGTTGTCGGAAACGACGACGGAGAAGCCGGCCTCCTTGAGCTTGCCCCGGGCGCCGTCCACCGACTGGCACTTCACGTTCGGGATGGAACGCTGGTCACCATTGATGATCTTGCCGTTGGGTGGGGTGAACTCGATGCCGGGCTTGCCCTTCATGGCGTCCCGCAGCGTCTGGTAGACCGCCGGGTTGATGCCGGTCGGCGTGTCGTGGCCCATCTGCTGGTTGGTCTGCGCCCAGTCCGGGTCGGCCATGATGCCGGCCACCGCGAACTGCTTGGTCATCACCACCAGCGAGGAGGTCTTCTCGCTGTCGGTGGTGCCGGACTTGCCGGCCACCGGCTTGCCGACGATGCCGCGGACGTTACGGGCGGTCGCCCCGGAGCACTTGGAGACCGACGACCGGTCACCGACCGGGCAGCGGGCGGCGTCCACGGCGGCCCGGGCCACCTCGGTGGAGATCCGCTGCTCGCAGCGCGGGTTGGCGACGTCGAGCTTGTTGCCCTCCGGGTCCTTGATCTGCTGCACCGGGATCGGCTCGCAGTACTTCCCGTCGGCCGCCAGGGTGGCGTAGGCGTTCGCCAGCTCCAGCGGGGTGGTCTGGGAGACACCCAGGGTGAACGCGCCCCACTGGTTGGCGCCGCCCTCCTTGGTGGCCCGGCGGGCATCGTCGCTGCTGCGGAAGGTGATGCCGAGCTTCTGCGCCGCCTTGATCACGTTCTCCGCGCCGACCTGCTGCTCCAGCGGGACGAAGTAGGTGTTGACCGAGCTGCCGAAGGCGGTCCACATGTTGTGCACGCCGGCCATGCTCGCCGAGGCGTTCTTGGGGCAGTAGAAGTGCGTCCCCGGGCAGGCGGCCGGCGAGTTCTGCTCGACGATGTACTCCGACTTGAACACCGGCGGCGAGTTGATCTGGTAGGCGAGCGGAATGCCCTTCTCCAGCGCGGCCACCATGGTGAACATCTTGAACGTCGACCCGGCCTGGTAGCCGGTGATGCCCTGGCCGCCGCTGAGCAGCGGGTTCACCGTGTTGGGGTAGTTGCCCCGGATCTTCTTCTTGGCCTTCCTGGGGTCGCTGGAGTACTTGTTCTGCGGCTTCTTCGGGTCATCGATCTTGAAGTTCCGGTTGACCGACAGCGCGCGCACCCGACCGGTGCCCGGCTCGATCGCGGCGACCATCCGGGCGGCCTTGCTGTTCACCCCGAGGTTCTTGCGGACGGCCCGGTCGGCACCGTTCTGCGCCTGTACGTCGAGCGTGGTGGTGATGGTGTAGCCGCCGCTCTTGAGCCGCCGCTCCCGGTCGTACGTGGTGGAGCCGAAGGTCTCCTGCCCGAGCCACCAGCGGTAGAAGTAGTCGCAGAAGAAGCCCCAGTCCTTCTGGTTGGTGGCGACGCAGCCGTTCGGGGTGCGCTTGTCCTTCACCACCAGCTTGGTCGCCTTGGCGACGTCCGCCTCCTGCTGGGTGATGGCCTTCGTCTTGACCATGTTGTCGATGACGTAGTTACGCCGGTCGAGCGCGAGCGGGTAGCCGCTGCGGGTGGTCGGATCGTTGGTGGTGGGCGCCTTGACCATGCCGGCCAGCAGCGCCGCCTCCTCGATCTTGAGGTTCTTGGGGGACTTGCCGAAGTACACCTGGCTGGCGGCGAAGATGCCGTACGCGCCGTTGCCGAAGGAGGCGAGGTTCAGGTAGCGGGTGAGGATCTCGTCCTTCGAGAACTCCTTGTCGACCTGGAGGGCCAGCCGCATCTCGCGGAGCTTGCGGGCGCTGGTGTCCTCGGTCGCGGCGACCACGTCGGCCGGGTGGGTGGCCGAGTAGGCGATGGCCAGCCGGACGTACTGCATGGTCAGCGTGGAGGCACCCTGCTGGGAGTTGGTGCCGGACTGGTTGTTGACGAAGGCCCGCGCCACGCCGTTGATGTCCACGCCGTTGTGCTTGTAGAAGTCGTGGTCCTCGGCGGCGATGATCGCCTTCTGCATGTACGGGGAGATGTCCGCGAGCTTCACGTCGCGCCGGTTCTCGTCGTACATCGTCGCCAGCGGGGTCTTGCCGTCGTTGGCGAGCAGGTAGCTGATCTGTGGCGCGCGGGCCACGGTCAGCTCCTTGGGCAGGGCTCCGAAGGTCTCGGCGCCGGCCTTTGCCGCCAGGCCGGACATCGCCACCGCGGGGAAGGCCGCCGCCGCCACCACCACACCGGCCAGCAGGCCGCAGATCAGTAGCGATGCGGCGTTGGTGAAGACATTGTGGTCACGTTTCCGCATCCAGGTCACCTCGACAGGGTACGCGAGTAGGGAACGAGGGGCGCCGGGGCGTTCTTTCCCCATTTCCTGCGCGCGCCGACCTCGTTGTGCTAAACGCACGACCCCCGGTGCGAGGTTGCGGGTGACCGCGCCGAGTCTCCACCGATCGGTGGAGCCCGCGCAGCGTTTTCACGTACTCCGACGGGGTAAGCGGCGATCGAAGGCCCGGGAAGCCGGGACTGTCCGTAATGTTGGATTTCGCCGACAACGTTGCGTAATCATGCGACTACAGAGCATGATGGTGGCGGCGACCCGAGCCACACGTCGTCCGTGCCTCCTTGGGGAAGGAACGGGCCGGACGACCGGGGGGAACGACGGCTGGTCGCACGAGTCGGTTGGTACTGCAAGGGGGGACGTGTACAGATGGGGATGATCACTGACTGGCCGTCGCTGGCGGCGTGTCAGAACGGGGACCCGGACGCGTTGTTCGTACAGGGCGCCGAGCAGAACGTCGCGAAGCGGATCTGCCGCAGCTGCCCGGTGCGGTACGAGTGCCTGGCCGACGCGCTCGACAACCGCATCGAGTTCGGCGTGTGGGGTGGCATGACCGAACGGGAACGCCGGGCGCTGCTGCGCCGGCATCCGCAGGTGGCGAGCTGGCGCAAGATGTTCGAGGCGGCGATGAAGAAGAACGCCAAGGACCGCAGCGGCAAGGACAAGATCCTGGTCACCACCGCCGGCTGAGGCCCGACCCGGCGGGTGACCGCCCCCGGTGGGCCGTTCACCGGTCAGGAACGGCTGATCGCCGCGCCGATCGTCCGCAGCCCGTCGACGTCGTGCACGTCGGCGGGCTGCGCCGTCACCGACACCGTCGGCACCGCCGGGAACGCCTCGGTGAACCGCTGGGCCACCTGCTGTTCGCGGACCGCCTGCTGCGCCAGCGCGGCGTGCGCCCGCAGCACGTCGACCGTGGCGTCGTGCCCGCCCAGCCCGGCCAGCCGGTCGGCCGCCGCCCGGCTGGCCGCCGCGTCCAGGCCCACCGCCGGCCTGTGCACCCGGTTGAGCACCAGCCCGGCCAGTGGCATCCGCTCCGCGCCCAACCGCCCGGCGAAGTAGGCCGCCTCCCGCACCGCGTCCGGCTCCGGCGTCGCCACCAGCAGGAACGCCGTCTCGCTGGCCTGGAGGATGCGGTACGTCTGCTCGGCCCGCTGCCGGAAACCGCCGAACATCGAGTCGAGGGCCGCGACGAAGCCGGAGAGGTCGGTCAGCAGCTGCGCCCCCAGCACCTTCTGCACCACCTTGGAGAACATCCCGAAGCTGGCGGTGACGAAACTGAACATGCTCCGCCCCCCGCTGCGGGCCGGGGCGAGCAGCAGCCGCAACATCCGGCCGTCCAGGAAACGGGAGAGCCGGGCCGGGGCGTCGAGGAAGTCCAGCGCCGACCGGGACGGCGGGGTGTCCACCACGATCAGGTCCCACTCGCCCCGGGCGTGCAACTGGCCGAGCTTCTCCATCGCCATGTACTCCTGGGTGCCGGCGAAGGTGGAACTCATGGCCTGGTAGAACGGGTTGGCGAAGATCTCCGCCGCCTTCGCCGGGTCGGTGTGCTGGAGCACCACGTCGTCGAAGGTGCGCTTCATGTCCAGCATCATGGCGTGCAGCTCACCGCCGCCGGCCTCGACGTCGATCCCCTTGACCCGGCGGGGGGTGTTGTCCAGCTCGGTCAGGCCGAGCGACTGGGCCAGCCGGCGGGCCGGGTCGATGGTGAGCACCACCGTGCGCCGGCCGTGCCGCTCGGCCGCCCGCAGCGCCAGCGCCGCCGCGGTGGTCGTCTTGCCCACCCCGCCGGCGCCACAGCAGACCACGATGCGCACGCCGGGGTCGGCGAGGATCTGGTCGACGTCCAGCACGGGCGCCGCGTCTTCGGAAGGCACCAATCGAGCGTATCGGGCCGGTGGGGTCCGTGCGTCCGGGCCGACGTGAGGTGTGCGTCAATCCGCCCGACGGAGGATCTCGGCGAACGCCGCCAGCCCGGCGGAATCCACCCCGTCGGGCAGCAACGGCAGCTCGGTCACCGGCCGCCCCAGCTCCACCAGGTCGGTCCGCAGCGAATCCTCCAGCTCCCGCCGTACCTGCTGGTCCCGCGCCTCGCCGGCCAGCCCGGCCACGGTCGCCGGGTCGGTCGGCAGGCCGGCGGCGGCCAGCCCGCGTCTCAACTCCGCCCGGGTCACCTCCCGGCCGGTGGTCGACGGCGGGCGGGCCGCGTTGACGATCACCCGGCCCACCGGGAAACCGAGCTGGGTCAGCTCGGCGATCGCGTCCACCGTCTCCTGGACCGGCATCTCCTCCAGCAGCGTCACCACGTGCACCGCGGTCATCGGGGAGCGCAGCAGCGCCGAGACCCCGTCGCTCTGGGTCTTGATCGGGCCGACCTTCGCCAGCCGGGCGGTCTCGGCGGTGACGTTGAGGAAGCGACCGATCCGGCCGGTCGGCGGGGCGTCCAGCACCACCGCGTCGTACACCCGGCGCTGGCCGGCGGTGCGGGTGGTGGCCTCCTTGACCTTGCCGGTGAGCAGCACGTCGCGCAGGCCCGGGGCGATGGTGGTGGCGAAGTCGATCGCGCCGAGCTTGCGCAGCGCCCGACCGGCCGCGCCGAGCTTGTAGAACATGTCGAGGTACTCCAGCAACGCCTCCTCGGCGTCCACCGCGAGGGCGCGCACCTCGCCGCCGCCGGGGGCGTCGACGAGGTGCCGCTCGGCGTAGGGGAGGGGGTCGACCCCGAAGAGCTGGGCGATGCCCTGCCGGCCCTCCACCTCGACCAGCAGGGTGCGGCGGCCCCCGGCGGCCAGGGCGAGCGCCAGCGCCGCCGCCACGCTCGTCTTGCCCGTGCCACCCTTGCCGGTCACCACGTGCAGGCGGGACGGCCACCCGGTACCGGCCGGGTCGGCCGGCCGCTCAGCTGCTCGCACCGGTCGAGCCTATCCACCCCGCGCGGTCAGCCGACCTCGCAGACCCACCAACCCGCCTTCCGTACGACGGTGAACCGCAACGGCTGCTCGGCGATCTTCTCGTCGGCGGTGGTCATGGTCAGCGTGGTGGAGACGGTGGCCCGGTCACCGTTCTGGCTGTCGACGGTCGGGCTGGACCAGCGGAACCGCGGGTTGATGTAGGTGGTGGCGTACCGCTGCACCTCGGCCACCTTGGCGTTGATCTTCTGCGGGTCGCGCGACTCCGCGCAGACGAAGGTGGTCGCCTTGCCGGCGTCGCGTTCCTGGTAGACGGCGGTGAGGAAGCCGTCCACCGCCACCGTCGGCTCCTTGGCCCCCTCGCCGCCCTCGGTGTCGCGCAGGGTCAGAAAGGCGAGCGTCCCACCGCCGCCGCAGAGCACGACGGCCGCCGCCAGCGCGAGCCAGGCGACCAGCGGGCCGCGCCGCCGCGCCGGGGTCGCCGCCCGGTACGCGGGGTAACCCGTCGACGGCGGCGCGCCGACACCGGACGGGGAGACGCCGGGAGCGGTCGTGCCGCCTTGGTCTGGTGGGTCCTGCCGTGGCGGTGGCCCGCCTGGCGATCCGCTCGCGCCACCGAACGGTGGATGGGTCATGTGGTCCCCCGGGGGATGGGGCGCCGTCGCCGCCCCTGGCGACGACGCGGGTACGGGCGCGGCGGGCGACCCCTGATCGCCCGTCCGAGGCGCAAGGGTAACGGTCGATGGGCGGCGCGTGGCGGACCGCTCACGACCTGCGGTGGGTCGCGATCACCTTTCGGACCAAGCGAGTGTCGCATATGTGACTTTGTGTGATCAACCGTGCGCGTCCCGTTGTCCGTCGCCCCGGCCGGGTCCTACGTTCGTCCGGGTGTGGGGGAGCGGATCGGGTCGGCACCCGGTCCGGACGGCGGTCATTCATGGTACGAGGCCGGAGGAAGGTACATGCGCGACGCGGAGAACATCGCCCGAGCCCACTTCTCAGCACCAGGAGACCGGGGGAGGCGGGGAGGTTCGGGCGGCGACGCGGACGCCCCGGGCACGGGGCTGCCGATGAACGAGCGGTCCTACCGGCGCTGCGCCGAACCCACCGAGGTGCTGCGGATGCTCGGCCGCCCCGGCGACCGCAGCCGGGACGACGAGGAACCCGGCTACGTCATCCACCTGCCGATCCGGGTGGCCGACCTGGCGGCGGCGACCGCGCTGGCCGGCACCGTGGCCACCTCGCTGGGCTTCCTCGTCGAACTCGACGCCGGCGAGACCACCGTCTCCACCGCCGACGACCAGAACAACAGGCACCGGGTCTTCTGCGACCTGCTGCTGCCCGACCGGTCCCGCTGCCCCCAGCCGTACGACCACGCCGGGCAGTGCGGGGAGCTGCCGACCGCCCCCGAGCAGCGTCCCGCGCCCCGGCCGTCACCCGGACCGTAGGCTGTCGACGACACAGTCCACGCCAGGCAAGGGAGCCTTCCACCGATGCAGAAGTGGGAATACGCCACGGTCCCGCTGCTGGTCCACGCGACCAAGCAGATCCTCGACAACTGGGGCGAGGACGGTTGGGAACTCGTCGCCGTGATCCCCGGCCCGAACCCGGACCAGTTGGTCGCGTACCTCAAGCGTCCCAAGGGCTGAAGGGGTCCGACGATGAGCAACGGACCCCACGCCAAGCTGGCCGAACTCGGCCTGGCCCTGCCCGACGTGGTGCCGCCGGTGGCCAGCTACGTGCCGGCCGTGCAGTCCGGTCAGCACGTCTACGTCTCCGGTCAACTGCCGGTGGCCGAGGGGAAGCTGCTCGCCACCGGCCAGGTCGGCGCGGGTGTCTCGCCCGAGCAGGCCAAGGACCTCGCCGAGCGGTGCGCGCTGAACGCCCTCGCCGCCGTCGACTCGCTGGTCGGCCTGGAGAACATCGTCAAGATCGTGAAGCTGACCGGCTTCGTGGCGTCGGCGCCGGGCTTCCACGGCCAGCCGGCCGTGATCAACGGGGCCTCGGACCTGCTCGGCGCGGTCTTCGGGGAGGCCGGCCGGCACGCCCGCTCGGCCGTCGGGGTGGCCGAGCTGCCGCTGGACGCCCCGGTCGAGATCGAGTTGATCGTCGAGGTGGCCTGACCGCACCGCCACTCCCCGCGAGGTGACCCGGCCGGTCGGTCGAAAGCCGTGAAGGACCACAAACCAGTGGGCCGGTTCGGCAAGATCGCGGGGAGTGGCGCACAGGGTCGTACGATCGCAGCCATGACCGGGCATGTGACGGCACCGCCGGCCGCGCCGGCCGACCGGCTGCCGCAGTGGGTGACGTTGTTGCGTGCCCCCAACCCGGGGCCGATGACCCTGGAGGGCACCAACACCTGGCTGCTGCGCGCCCCCGACGCGGCAAAGGCGGTCGTCGTCGACCCCGGCCCGGCCGACGAGGGGCACCTCGCCGCCGTGGCCGCGTCCGGGCCGGTCGGGCTCGTGCTGATCACCCACGGGCACCCCGACCACACCGAGGGCGCCCCCCGGCTGAGCGACCTGCTCGGCGGGGTCCCCGTGCTCGCCGTCGACCCGGCGCACACCGTCGGCGGGGACCCGCTGACCGGGGCGGCCGGGCAGCTCGACGGGTACGGGCTGGGCATCGACCTGATCGCCACCCCCGGCCACACCGCCGACTCCGTCTGCCTGCAGGTGTCGTACGGCACCGAGCGGGTGGTGCTGACCGGGGACACCATCCTCGGCCGGGGCACCACCGTCGTCGCCCACCCCGACGGCCACCTCGGCGACTATCTGGCCAGCCTGGAGCGGCTGTCGGCGTACCAGGGGATCCCGGCGCTGCCCGGCCACGGCCCGGCGCTCGCCGACTGCGGCGCGGCGGCCGACTTCTACCTCGCCCACCGCCGGGCCCGGCTCGACCAGGTCCGGGCCGCCGTCGACGCGGGCGCGCGCACCGCACCCGAGGTGGTGGCGACCGTCTACGCCGACGTGGACCGGTCGCTGTGGTGGGCCGCCGAGTGGTCCGTCCGCGCCCAACTGGAGTACCTGGGAGTGGAGCAGCCGTGACCTGCCCGGTGTGCGGCACGCTCGCCGTCCCGGGCGCGCGGTTCTGTCACAACTGCGGGGCGGCGCTGCCGGCCGCCGCCGGCCTGCCCACTGCCGAACGACGGGTCGTCACCGTGCTCTTCGGCGACCTGTCCGAGTTCACCTCGTGGTCGGAGGACCTCGACCCGGAACGCGTCGGCGCGGTCACCGACCGGGTGCTCGCCGCGCTCGCCGGCGCGGTGAAGACGTTCGGCGGGCACGTCGACAAGCTCACCGGCGACGGCATCATGGCGGTCTTCGGCGCGCCCGTGGCCCACGAGGACGACGCCGAGCGGGCCGTCCGGGCCGCCCTGTCGATGCAGCGGGCCGTGCGCCGGGTGCTCGACGACGAACGCGGCGGCGGCGCACCGCTCGGCCTGCGGGTCGGGCTGAACACCGGCGACGTGATCGCCGGCATCCAGGCCGCCATCGAGTACACGGTCATCGGGGACACGGTGAACACCGCCGCCCGGCTCGCCGACGCCGCCGCCGTCGGCGCGATCTACGCCGGTGCCCGTACCGCGTCGGCCACCCGGCACGTCGCCTCCTGGCGGGTGCTGCGCCCGCTGCGGCTCAAGGGCAAGCGCGAGCCGGTCGAGGCGTACGAGCTGCTGGGCCTGCTCGACGCCCCGGGCACCCGGTCGGGGCTCGGCGACGAGGCGCCCTTCGTGGGGCGGGAGACCGAGATCGGCCGGGTCGCCGGCCGGCTCGCCGAGGTGATCGACCGGGGCGAGCCCCGGGTGCTGCTGATGACCGCCGAGGCGGGGATCGGCAAGTCCCGGTTCGCCGCCGAGGTGGAACGCCTCGCCGCCGGCTACGACGTCGGCGCGGGCCGGTACGCCGCGCACAGCGGGGCCCGGGTGCTCTCGGTACGCTGCGCCGCCTTCGGTGAGCGGCGACGGCTGGCCCCGTTGGCCGACCTGGTCCGGGCCGCCGTCGGCCTGCCCAGCGACACCTCCACCGCGCTCACCCGGCCGGCCGTGGAGGAACGGCTGCGCCGGCTCGCCCAACGGCTCGGCCGGCTGCGCGCCGACGCGCCACCGCTCGCCGGTGACCAGCTCCTGGCCCTGCTCGGGTACGCCGAACTGCCCGCCGGCAGCCCCGGTGACCAGGGCGGCTGGGGGGCCACCCCGCCGGCCGCCGACGCCGAGGCGGTGCCGGTCGCGGTGGCCGGGCTGCTCAGCGCCCTGGCCGCCGAGGCGCCGCTGGTGATCGTGGTCGACGACCTGCACGACGCCACCGGCGAGACGATCGCCGCCCTCGGCGCGACGCTGTCCCGGCTCACCGGCCCGGTCCTGGTGATGCTGCTGGGCCGCCCGGAGCTGGTCCGGACCGCCGGGGCGTTGACCTGGATCGCCGACGCCGAGGTGCAACCGCTGCCGCCGCTGCGCGGCGCGGACGCCTCCCGCCTGCTCACCAGCTATCTCAACGGCGGCAGGCTGCCCCAGGCCGACGCCGACCGGCTGCTCGCCACCGCCCAGGGCAACGCCTTCTACCTGGCCGAACTGGTCACCCTGCTGCGCGAGCGGGGAGCGCTGACCGCCGGCCCCGACGGCGGCTGGCGGCTGGTGCCCGGATCGCTGGGCAGCCGGCTGCTCTCCCGGGACCTCGCCGCCGTGCTCGCCGCCCGCATCGACGCGCTTCCGCCGGAGGCCCGGTCGGTGCTGCGGGACGCCGCCGTGGTCGGCGACGTGGTGCCCACCGGCGCGTTGGAGGCGCTGCGCGAGCAGCGGTCCGGGCCGGCCGGCCGGCCCGGCGCGGTGGCCGCCGTCGAGCTGGAGCGGGCCGTGGAGGAGTTGCTGCAACGCCGGATGCTGCACCGCACCCGCAGCGGCTTCGCGTTCGCCACCCCGCTGATGCGGGAGGCCGCCTACGCCGGGGTGAGCAAGGCCGAACTCGCCGAACGGCACGCCGCGCTGGCCCGCTGGGCGACCGGGGTCCCCGGCGCGTCGGTCGCCCCGCCGGGCGGGTTCACCGACGCGGCCCGGGACGACTTCGTGGCCGAGCAGGTCGAGCGGGCCGCCGTCCTCGCCGACGCGGTGAAGCTCCGCCCGGACTCGCCGGCCCGGACGGTCACCGGGCTCGGGGTGGCCGCGCTGGGCCGGGCCGCCCGTCGGGCGTTGCAGGCCGGTGAGCCGGCGCTGGCCGTCGAACACGCCGAACGCGCCGCCGAACTGGCCCGCGAGGGGCTGCCCCCGGCCGACCGGGTGGTGCACGCGCGGGCGCTGCTCCAGGTCGGCCGGGTCGGTGACGCGCTCGCCTTCGCCGAGAAGATCGCCGCCAACGCCGGTGACGACGCCGGCACCCGGGCCAGCGCCCTGCTGCTCGCCGGCCAGGCCCACCAGACGCAGGGCGACCAGGCGCGTGCGGTGGCCTGCTGGCAGGAGGCGTTGCAGGTGGCCACGGCCGGGGAGGTGACCAACCTGCGGGCCTCGGCGATGCGCCGGCTCGGGATGGCCGACTTCGTCGCCGGTCGGCTCGGCCAGGCGAGCAGCCGGCTCGCCGCCTCCTACCAGATCAGCCTCGCCGCGAAGGACCCGCGCGGGCAGGCGTGGGCGTTGCAGAACCTGGCCTGGGTCACCACCACCCGGGGGGACTTCGCCGGCACCGACGCGGTGCTCGGCCGGGCCGCCCGGCTCTTCGCCGAGCTGAAGGACCCGTACGGGCGGGCCTGGTTGCGCGGCACCACCGCCTTCGCCCGGCTGCTGGCCGGCCGGCTGGGGGAGGCCTGCCGGCTGGCCGGGATCTTCCTGCCGTTCGGGGAGCGGGTCGGCGAGGCGTGGGCGGTGGGCACGCTGCGCGCGGTCGAGGCGTTCGCCGGGGCGGAGCTGGGCGAGGTGGCCGAGGCCGACCGGTCGGCCCGCCGGGCGTACCGGGACTTCGCCGCCGTCTCCGACGACTGGGGGCGCGGGTTCGCCCTGGTGGTACGGGGGGTGGTGGCGCGGGGGCTGGGCGAGCCGGAGCACGCCGCCGACCTGTTCACCGACGCCCTCGCGTACGCCGGGCGGACCTCGCACCCGCTGCTGACCGGGATGGCCGGCACGCTGCGCGGCTTCGTGGCGCTGGACATGGGCGACTGCGAGACCGCCGAGCGGGACGCCCGGGCGGTGCTGACCGCCGTGGAACCGCACAACCCGCAGGCCCCGGCGCAGGCCGCCCCCCGGGTGCTGCTCGCCACCGCCCGGCTCGCCGCCGGTGACCCGGCCACCGCCGTCGGGTTGCTCGCCCCGGTGGCGACGACCGCCGCGAAGACGCCGACCCTGCTGTTCTCCCGCCGGCAGACCCTCGCCCGGTACGCTTCCGCGCTGCTCGCCCACGGCCAGACGGAGCAGGCGTTGGACTGGGCCCGGCGGGCGGTCGCCGCCCCGGCGGAGGACGTCCGCAGCCAGGTGATCGGCGCCGGGGTGCTGGCCGAGGCGTTGGCGGCCTGCGGTCTCCCGGCCGAGGCGCTGGCCAGCGCGCAGGAGGCGGTGCGGCTGGCCTACGCCACCGAGCAGCGCAGCGAACGGGCCAGCGCCGACGCCCTGGCGGCCCGGCTGGCCGACGGGGTCTGACCGGGGCGGTCGGCGGGTGCCGGTGGTGGTCCGCCGGCCCCGGTCGTCGGCGGACGGTAGGTCTGTCGGTTCCGGGGATGTGCGCCTGTCGGCCGGGACGGTTAGCGTGTCACTTCACGCGACCGCCCCTCGGTGCCGGTCGCGCCGTCGGGTGGGGGGCAGGATGAGGTTGCCGCGTTCGGGCGCTGGTTGGACGATCGCGGTCTTCGGGGTGCTGGCGGTGCTGCTCGGCGCGCTCGGGCTGGTGTGGCCGGAGGCGCAGCTGCGGATGCTCGGCTTCGAGGTGCCGGCGACCCGGGCGCCCGGCGACTACACCGGCACGTTCCTCACCGCGTCCTCGATGGCCTCGTTCAACATGGGCGTCTACTACCTGTTGGCGGTGGCGACCGAGTGGCGGGCGTTCTACCGGTTCACGGTGGTCTTCCGGCTGGTCACCTTCACCGTCTTCACGCTGACCGTGCTGGCCGACGTGGCACCGGACCGGTTCATCGGGGTGGCGCTGTGGGAGGGTGCCGGCGCGGTGGCGACGGCGCTCGGCCTGCGCTGGGACGCCCGTCGATCCACAGGTGCGGGCGGTAGCGCTCCCATCTCGACAGCGGCCCAGGTCAGCGGCGTCTCCGGGGGTGCGACGAGCGGGTCGGCCGCTGCCGGTCCGGCCGCCGCCGCCGGTACGGACCGCTGAGCGTCCCGGCGGAACGGGTATTTTCGAGCCGTGACCGAGACCCCGCCCGGCGCCCTCCGGCTGCCCAATGTGCCCGGTCTGACCGACTTGCAGGTCTTTGCCCGGGGCGGCTACGCCACCGTCTACCGGGCCACCCAGATCTCCGTCGGTCGGGAGGTCGCCGTCAAGGTGGAGAACCGCACCCTGGACAACGAACGCGACCAGGCCCGGTTCCTACGGGAGGCGCGGGCGGCCGGGCGGATGTCCTCGCACCCGCACGTGGTGGACCTCTTCGACGTCGGGGTGACCGTCGACCAGCACCCCTACCTGATCATGGAGTTGTGCGACGGGTCGTACGCCGAACGGATGCGGACCTCGCCGCTCGACGCGTCCGAGACCCGTGACCTCGGCATCAAGATCGCCGACGCGCTGGCCCACTCGCACGCGGCCGGGGTGCTGCACCGCGACGTCAAGCCCGCCAACATCCTGCACTCGCACTTCAACTCGGCGGTGCTCGCCGACTTCGGGCTGGCCGTGCTGGCCGAGGCGCGGGACGCCTCGGTCACCCTGGAGGTGCTCACCCCGGCCTACGCCCCGCCGGAGATGTTCAACCACAGCCCGCCGTCACCGGCCGTCGACGTGTACGCCCTCTGCGCCACCCTCTACGCGGTGATGACCGGACGCCCCCCGCGCTGGCAGTCCGAGCGCAACCCGAGCCTGGTCACCGTCCTGGAACTGTTCCACCAGCCGATCCCCGACCTGCCCGGGGTGCCGACCGAACTGGTCGACGTGCTGCGCGCCGGGATGTCCAACGACCCCGACGCCCGCCCCTCCGCCCTCGAACTGCGCGACCTGCTCACCGCGCTGCCCGTCGACCCGGCCCCCGCCCCGGTCAGCGGCGCCCCGGTCTCCGGCGGGCCCTCCGGTGGCACCGGCGGCGGTGGGCCGTACACCCTCGGGTGGACCACCGGCCAACCCGGACGGACCACCGGGCGGCCCGCCCCCCGCCCCCCGGCCCAGGACGACCACCCGACCGTGCCGCACGGCGCACGTCGGCGGCGGCGCTGGTTCTTCGGCGGGGCCGGGGTGCTCGCCCTGGCCGCCTCGGCGAGCGCCGGAGCGTGGGTCGCCGGTGGCGCGCCGCCTCTGGCCGGCCCGACCGCCGCCCCGTCGACCGTCGGCTCGTCCAGCCCGGCCGCCCGCTGGGGCGCCCTGCCCGGCTGCGCCGCCGACGGCACCGCCGTGGTCCTGCCGCCCGGTGCCCGGTGCGCCCCCGTGCTGGAGTGCTTCGGCCCCGTCCGGCTGCGCGCCGACCGGGCCGAAGCCGCCCAGGTCTCCTGCGAGGGACGGCACACCTGGGAGACGTACGTGGAGGGACAGTTGCCGGCCGAACTGGCCGCCGCCGGGCACGCCACGATCAGCGCCGACCCGACCGTCCGGTCGGTGTGCAACGCGCGGACGTTCCGGCTGACCAGCGGGATCGACTACACCAACGGCTGGCGGCTCGAAGTGCTGCCGCCCGGCGAGAAGGATTTCGACCGCACCTACCGCTGCCTCGCCGGGCGGGGCGTGAACGCCCTGGTCGCTCCCACCCTCACTGGTCGCTGACCTCGCGCATCCGGTGCCGCCGGCTCAACACCGCCGCGCTGTCCAGCGCGTCCAGCGTGTCGGCGTCGAGGAACGAGCCGGCCTCCGGCAGGCCCGGGGCGGTCGCCCCGACCGGGGGCTCCCGGTCGTCGCGTTCGCGCAGGGCGGCCAGCGCGGTGCCGGTCACCGTCGCGAAGAGGACACCGAGCAGCGCCAACCCCACCGTCATGATGCCGGCGGGATGCCGGAAGACCAGCACCACCACCACCGCGCCGGTCGCCAGCGCCGCGGCCACCGCCACGGTCCGCGCGTCCGGCCTCAGGAATCGCCTCACCCGACAAGCATGACCTGTTCGGGCGTGCTGTCAAACCGTACGGCCGATGCGGTTGACCGTTCTGCCTAGAGTGACGGGCGTCGAGGTGTCGTCCCGGCCCGTCCCCGCCGGGGCTGTCGGCCGGGCGGCGCGACGGAGATGGACCGTAGCCGCTACCCTCGGTGTCCCCCAGGCTGTCCGTCAGCGAGGTGCGCCGATGAATCACATCTCCGCCCGCCACCGGGTCCGATCGGTCGCCACCACCCTGGCGGTGGCCCTGACCCTCACCCTGGCCGCCGCGGCAGGCTGCGACAACCGGCGCGAACCCTCGCTGCCCTCGGTCCGCGACAAGCTGCGCGAGTCGCACATCGACGGCCAACCGAAGATCAAGATCGGGGTGGCGACCACCGAGCCGCTCATGGGCGAGCTGCGCAACGGCGCACACGTCGGCTTCGACGTGGAGATCGCCCGCTACGTCGCCTCCTATCTCGGCTACGAGGGTGACCAGCGGATCGAGTGGGTGTCGGTGACCACCGAGGACCGTATCCCCGCCCTCCAGGGTGGCGTGGTCGACCTGGTGGTCTCCAGCTTCTCGATCACCGAGGAGCGGGAGAAGCTAGTCAGCTTCGCCGGCCCGTACTTCGTCACCACCCAGGAGGTGATGGTGCCGACCCGGCTCAAGGACAAGATCCGCACCATCGAGGACCTCCGCGAACCGGCGTACAAGGTGTGCACCAGCGGCGGCTCCACCACCGAGGCCGAGCTGGCCAAGCACGACGTCAAGGCGCTGGTGGTCAAGGAGGTCGGGGACTGCGTCCGGGGCATCCGGGAGGGCCGCTACGACGCGGTCAGCTCCGACGAGACGATCCTCGCCGGGTTCCTCTCCCTCTACCCGACCGAGTTCGAGATCGTCGACATGCCCTTCGGCACCAGCGAACTGCTCGGCATCGGGGTGCCGATCGGTGACCCCGCCCTGCGCGACCTGGTCGCCTTCGCCCTCCAGAAGAGCTACCTTCAGGGCCGCAGCGGGATCAGCAGCCCGTGGCTCACCGCCTACAACCGGACCCTCGGGCCGTGGCTCAAGGCCGAGAAGGCACAGCCACAACCGCTGAACGTGCCGGAACTGGTCGACTTCGACGACAAGGCGCCGACCCGGTGACCGCCCCGGCCGTACCGCAGGATCTGGGCGCCACCACCGTCCCGGTGCGCGACGGCTGGGACCCGGCGGTGGAGCGGCGGGCGCGGGCCAGCCAGTCGTTCTGGACGGCCGTGGTGGGGGTGCCCGCCGTCTTCTCCGTGCTGCGTCTCGGCGTCGAGGCGGGCGGTGAACTCCAGACCACGCTGCTGCTGGTGGCGAACGTCGGGCCGGTGAACCTGCTCGCCGGCTTCCTCACCACCGCCGCCCGGCTGCTCTCCACCGGCCTGGTCGCGGTCTTCGCGCTCGGCGCGGTGCTGCGGGTCAGCGTCGAACGGATGCCGCCCACCGTCCGTCGCCCGCTCTTCGTCCGCTGGGCGGACCTCACCCCGGCCTGGTTCGTGCTGGCCAGCTTCCTCACCGCCCTGGTCACCTGGCAACTGCTCTACCTGCCGCTGCTGCTGCCGGCGTTCGTGGCCGCCTTCCAGCTCACCCCCGCCCGCCTGCACGAGCACGTCGTGCCCCGGACGCTGCTCGTGGTGGCGCTGCTCGGCGGGTACGGCTGGCTGCTCGCCCCCACCCTGGTCGACGCCTGGCAGCAACGGGAACTGCTCGCCCTGGCGCTGCTCGTCGCCCCGCCGCTGCTCGCCCTCGCGGTCACCGGTCCGCTGCCCGGGGCGGTGATCCGGCCGCTCGCCTCGGTCACCGAGGCGGCGGTGCTGGCCATGCTGGTCTGGGCGGCGCTGCCGGTGATCACCACTCCGGTGCTGCCGCTCACCGTGACCACCGTGGAGACCACCCCCGGCGTCACCGAGGACGTCCGGGGGCACGTGGTCACCGTGGACGACGTCAACATGGTCCTGCTCCAGGAACGCGGCGGCGTCCGGTACGTGCCGGTGGACGACGTCCGCGCCCAGGTGCTCTGCCCCAGCGAGGAGGAACTGCCCCGGCACCGGCTGCGCATCCGGGACTACCACGTGGAGGACTCGCTGCTGGAGGGGCTGGGCCGGCGGGTGCGCCCGGTGCACCGTACCGACGCGGCCTGCCGCACCCTGCGCTGACCGACGGATCAGTAGGACTTCTCCTGGCCCAGCACGTGCTGGGCGACGAAGTTGAGGATCATCTCCCGGCTGACCGGGGCGATCCGGCCGGCCCGGACCGCGCCGAGCAGCGTCGCCACCCCGTACTCGGTGGTCATGCCGGCCCCGCCGAGGGCCTGCACGGCGGTGTCCACGGCCAGCGCGGCGGCCTCCCCGGCCGCGTACTTGGCCATGTTGCCGCAGACGCCGGCCTCCAGGTCGCGGCCCGCGTCGTACAGGGTGGCCGCCTTGTGGATCATCAGTCGGGCGAGTTCCACCTGCACCGCCGCGTGCGCCAACGGGTGCGCCACACCCTGGTGCGCGCCGATGCTGCGACCACCCCAGACCCTACGGGTGGCGGTGTAGTCGGTGGCCCGCTCGATGGCGTACCGGCCGGTGCCGACGCCCATCGCGGCGACCGTGATCCGCTCCGGGTTCAGCCCGGCGAACAACGCCGGCAGGCCGGCGTCCAACGACCCACCGACCAGCGCGTCGGCGGGCAGCCGGACGTCGTCCAGGTAGAGCAGGAACTGGTTCTCCGGGGAGACGATCTCCATGTCCAGCCTGGACCGGGTCAACCCGGCCGCGTCGGTCGGCACCACGAACAGCGCGGGCTTCAGCTTCCCGGTCGTCGCGTCCTCGGTACGGGCCACCACCAGCACGTACTGCGCCTCGTCCACGCCGGAGATGTAGCACTTGCGGCCCGAGAGCAACCAGTCGTCGCCGTCACGGCGGGCCACCGTGCCGAGCCGGTGGAAGTTCGACCCGGCCTCCGGCTCGGTGATCGCGAAGACCACCTTCAGTGAACCGTCGGCGAACCCGGGCAGGAAGCGCTTGCGCTGCTCCTCGGTGCCGTGCCGGTTGATCACCGTGGCGGCGATGGCCGGGGAGACCACCAGCAGCAGCAACGGGCAGCCGGCAGCGGCCAGCTCCTCGCAGACGATGGCCAGCTCGGTGAGGCCGCCGCCACCGCCGCCGTACTCGGTGGGGACGTTCACGCCCAGGTAGCCGAGCCGGCCGGCCTCGTCCCACAGCTCGGTCGTGTGCCCGCCGGATTTCGCCTTCTCGACGAAGTAGGAGTGGCCGTACCGGCGGCCCAGCGCGCGGACGGCGTCACGGAGCTGGTCCTGCTCCGGGGTGAGGTCGAAGTTCATCGGGGTGCCTCCTCGGGGTTGACCACGGCCAGCACCGCACCCGTCTCGACCTGCCCACCGGCGGACACCGGCAGGTCGGCGACCACGCCGTCGGTCGGGGCGAGCACGGGATGTTCCAGTTTCATCGCCTCCAGGGTCAGCAGCAGATCCCCGGCGGCGACCCGCTGACCGGCCTCGACGTGCACCCGGGACACCGTGCCGGGCAGCGGCGCGAGCAGCGACCCGGCCGCCGTCGCCGCGCGGGGCAGCGGGAAGTGGGGCAGCTCGGTCAGCTCCGCCGCCCCGTCCGGGCCGTCCACGAAGACCACCGACCCCGCCCGGTGTACGCGGAACACCTGCCGCACCCCCGCCACGTCGAGCAGCACCCGGTCCGGTGCCGCCGTCACCAACGCCACGGCCGGCGGTACGTCCGCAGCGGGCGGGTCGGGCGTGGCCCGGCCGTCGGCGGGTGGACCGCCCGTCGCCGCTGCCCCGGTCGCCGGGGCGGGTGGATCGGTGGACCAGTCGGCGAGTGCGCCGGACCGGTCCAGCCGGTAGCGCACCTCGATCTCCTCGCCGCCGGGACCGGCGTACCGGACGACCTGGGGGAGGGCCGGCACGTTGCGCCAACCCGACGGGAGGCCGGCGAGCACCGGGGCGGCGGCCCGGCGCGCGGCGGCCCCGGCGAGCGCGGCGGCCAGCGCCACCTGCGGGAGCCGGGCGGCCGGCAGCAGCGGCGCGAAGACCTCGGGGTGCACGTCCAGGAAGCCGGTGTCCACCCGCGCCGCGCCGAACTCCGCGCTACGCAGCACCCGGACCAGCAGGTCCCGGTTGGTGGCCACCCCGTGCAACTCGGCGCGGGCCAGCGCTCCGGCGAGCAGCCGGGCCGCCTCGGCCCGGGTCGGTGCCCAGGCGACCAGCTTGGCCAGCATCGAGTCGTAGTGCACGCCCACCGTCGACCCGGTGCCCACCCCCGAGTCGAGCCGCAGGCCCCGGGTCGGGGTGAACCCGCCGACCACCCCGGGCACCGCGAACCGGTGCAGCGTGCCGGTCGCCGGCCGGAACCCCTGCGTCGGGTCCTCCGCGCACAGCCGTACCTCGATGGCGTGGCCGTCTACCGGCGGGGTCGCCGGCACCGGCAGCGCACCACCCTCGGCGACCAGCAGTTGCAGCCGGACCAGGTCCAGCCCGGTGACCGCCTCGGTGACCGGGTGCTCCACCTGGAGCCGGGTGTTCATCTCCAGGAAGAAGAACTCGCCCGTCGGGGCGAGCAGGAACTCCACCGTCCCCGCCCCCACGTAGTCGACCGCCCGTCCAGCGGCGACCGCCGCCGCGTGCAGCCGCTCCCGCACCCCGTCGGGCAGCACCGCCGGGGCCTCCTCGACGATCTTCTGGTGCCGCCGCTGGATCGAGCAGTCCCGCTCACCGAGGGCCACGACCGTACCGTGGGTGTCGCCGAAGATCTGCACCTCGACGTGCCGGCCACGCTCGACGTACCGCTCGACGAAGACCGTGCCGTCGCCGAACGCGGCGGCGGCCTCGCGGCGCGCCGAGTCGACGGCCGCCGGCAGGTCCGCCGGGTCGCGGACGATGCGCATCCCCCGGCCGCCGCCCCCGGCGGACGCCTTGACCAGCACCGGGAAGTCGGTGACCTCGTCGCGGTCGGTCCAGGTCGGCAGCATCGGCACGCCCGCCCCGGCGAGCAGCTCCTTCGCCGCGATCTTGTCGCCCATCGCCGCGATCGCCCCGGCCGGCGGGCCGACCCAGGTCAGACCCGCGTCGGTCACCGCCGCCGCGAACCCGGCGTGCTCGGCGAGGAAGCCGTAACCCGGGTGGACGGCGTCCGCGCCGGTCCGCCGCGCCGCGTCCAGGATCAGCTCCATCCGCAGGTACGTCTCGACGGGCGAGTTCCCCGGCAGCCGGACCGCCTCGTCGGCCTCGGCCACGTACGGCGCGTCGGCGTCCGCGTCGGAGTGCACGGCGACCGTCGCCACACCGAGCGCCCGACAGGTGGCGAAGACCCGCCGGGCGATCTCCCCCCGGTTGGCCACCAGCAGTTTCCGAATCACGAGCCCCTGCCTTTCGTCGGTGGCTACATCCGGAAGACGCCGAAGCCGTCGGCGCCCTTCACCGGTGCGTTGTGGATCGCCGACAGGCAGAGCCCGAGGACGGTACGGGTGTCCCGGGGATCGATCACCCCGTCGTCGTAGAGCCGGCCGGACAGGAACAGCGCCCCCGACTGCGACTCGATCTGCTGCTCGACCATCATCCGCATCGCCGCGTCGGAGTCCTCGTCGTAGTCCCGGCCCCGGGCGGCGGCGGCCTGCCGGGCCACGATCGACAGCACCCCGGCCAACTGCGCCGGCCCCATCACCGCCGACTTCGCGTTCGGCCAGGTGAACAGGAACCTCGGCTCGTACGCCCGGCCACACATGCCGTAGTTGCCGGCACCGTACGAGGCACCCAGGTTGACCGTCAGGTGCGGCACCGTCGAGTTCGCCACCGCGTTGATCATCAGCGCGCCGTGCTTGATGATGCCGCGCTGTTCGTACTCGGTGCCGACCATGTAGCCGGTGGTGTTCTGGAGGAAGACCAGCGGGGTGTCGGCGGCGTTGGCGAGCTGGATGAACTGGGCCGCCTTCTGCGCCTCCGCGCTGAACAGCACCCCCCGCGCGTTCGCCAGCACCCCCACCGGGTAGCCGTGCAGCTCGCCCCAGCCGGTGACCAGGGCGGTGCCGTACGCCGGCTTGAACTCGTCGAACTCGCTGCCGTCGAGCACCCGGGCCAGCACCTCACGCGGGTCGAACGGCACCTTCAGGTCGGCGCTGACGATGCCCAGCAGCTCCTCCGGGTCGTACCTCGGTGGGCGGGGGGCCGGGTCGCGCGGCGGTGGCCCCTGCTTGCGCCAGTTGAACCGGCGTACGCACCGTCGGGCCAGCCGGATGCCGTCCCGCTCGTCCTCGGCGAGCTGGTCGGCGAGGCCGGACGTGCCGGCGTGCATCGCCGCACCACCGAGCGACTCGTCGTCGGTGACCTCGCCGGTGGCCATCCGCACCAGCGGCGGCCCGGCCAGGTACACCTGCGACCGGTCCCGGATCATGATCACGTGGTCGGACATCCCCGGCACGTACGCGCCACCGGCGGTGGCGTTACCGAAGACCACGCTGACCGTGGGGATACCGGCGGCGGAGAGCCGGGTCAGGTCGCGGAACACCCGACCGCCCGGAATGAAGATCTCCGCCTGGGTGGGCAGGTCCGCCCCGGCGCTCTCCACCAGGTTCACCATCGGCAGCCGGTTCGCCAGGGCGATCTCACCGGCCCGCCGGGTCTTCGCCAGCGACCACGGGTTCACCGCGCCGCCGCGTACCGTCGGATCGTTGGCGACGACCAGGCACTCCACGCCCTCGACCACGCCGATGCCGGTGACCACGCTCGCCCCGACCGGGAAGTCGGTGCCGAACCCGGCGACCGGCGACAACTCCAGGAACGGGCTGTCCCGGTCGAGCAGCAGCTCGATCCGCTCCCGGGGCAGCAGCTTGCCGCGCCCGTGGTGCCGGGCCACGTACTTCTCGCCGCCGCCGGCCCGCGCCCGGTCGAGCGCGGCGTCCAACTCGGCGAGCCGCTCCCGCAGCGCCTCCCGGTTGGCCACGAAGGCCGGCGCGGCCGGGTCGATCGCACTCTCCAGTGTGGTCACTGTGCCCCTTCCGGTGGCTCGCCGACCCGGCACCCGGGGCCCGCTGTCGGTCGCGGCGGCAGGACTCGCCGGCCCGGCCCGCTGCTCGCGCTCACAGGCCCAGGCCCTTGGCGATGATCTCGTTCATGATCTCGGTGGTGCCGCCGCCGATGCCGAGGATGCGGGCGTCCCGGTAGTGCCGCTCCACCTCGGCGTCGCGCAGGTAGCCGAAGCCGCCGTGCAGTTGCAGCGCGGCGTCGACCACCTGGTCGCAGGCGGCCACCGCGACGTTCTTCGCCATCGCCACCTCGGTCACCACCGGCTCGCCCGCCGCCACCCGGGCGGCCACCTGGTGCACGTACGCGCGGGCCGCCTCGGTGCGGGTGTGCATCTCGGCCAGCCGGTGCCGGACCAGTTGCCGGCTGGCCAACGGACGGCCGAACGTGGACCGGTCCCGGCACCAGCGGGTCGCCAGCTCCACGCAGCGCTGCGCGGTCGCGTACGCCTGGGTGGCCAGGGAGAGCCGCTCGGTGGCGAAGTTCTGCATGACCGCCAGGAAGCCGGTGTCCTCCTCGCCGATCCGGTTGGCCACCGGCACCCGCACGTCGACGAAGGACAGCTCGGCCGTGTCCGAGCAGTGCCAGCCGAGCTTGTCCAGCTTCCTGCCGACGGTGAACCCGGGGGTGCCCTTGTCGATCACCAGCAGGTGCAGCGACCCGCTGCCGGGGAAGTCGCCGCAGACCGCCGTGGTGACGAAGTCGGCGCGTACCCCGCTGGTGACGTACGTCTTCGACCCGTTGACCAGGTAGTGGTCGCCGTCGCGGCGGGCGGTGGTGCGGATCGAGGCGACGTCGGAGCCGCCGTCCGGTTCGGTGATCGCCAGCGCGCCGATCAGCTCGCCCGCCAGCGTCGGCCGGACGTACCGGGTGACCAGCGGGTCGTCGGCGGCCGAGGGTCGGGCGGCGAGCCGGCCACCGAGCGTGCCGCCGGTTCGCCCACCGGCCGCCGCGACGATGTGCGGCAGCGCGATGCCGTGTGTGAACAGCGCCGCGACCAGCCCGGACGAGCCGCCGGAGCGGATGATCTCTTCGGTGACCACGATCGAGTCGAGCAGGTCGCCGCCGCTGCCCCCGACCGACTCGGGGAAGCCGATGCCGAGCAGGCCGAGCTTCGCGGCGGTGACGTGCAGCGTGCGGGGGACCTCGCCGGCCCGTTCCCAGTCGGCCAGGTGCGGCAGCACCTCGCGGGTCACGAAGGCCCGGGTCAACTCCCGCAGCTGCCGCCGCTCCGGCGTGTCCACGATCGTCACCGGTCCCCCTCCCCGGCCGGTCCGCCCGGCCCGGCTGCGGGTGGTCCGGGGGCGAGGGCGGCGGGCAGGTCGACGATGCGGGAGCGGAGCAGCTCGCCGAGCGCCTTGGCCTGCGGGTCGAACCGGGTGGAGGCGGCCACCCCGGCCCCGAGCAGGCCCCGGATCACGAAGTTGACCGCCCGCAGGTTCGGCAGCTCGTACCGCTCGACGGTCAACGGGGCGGTCTCGGGCAGCAGTTCGGCCAGCCGCTCGACGGTCAACCACTCCCGCAGCCACTCCCAGGTCGGGTCGGTGCGGGCCCAGACACCGAGGTTGGCGTCGCCACCCTTGTCGCCCGACCGCGCCCCGACCAGCTCACCCAGCGGCCCCCGCCGGGTCGGCCCGGCGGCCGGAGCCGGGCCCGCCGGCCCGGCCCCGGGCGGC
>NZ_JACGMO010000076.1:0-36427 GCF_015354745.1 Micromonospora sp. S-DT3-3-22 | reverse complement strand
CGCCCCGGGAGCGGCCGGCCCGTCCGCCGCGTACCCCCCGCTCCGGCGCGGCCGGCGACGGCCCGGCGGTCGCCGACGGCCCGGCACGCGGCGACCAGGCTGGCGACGAGGGGGGTACGGCCTGATGCCGACCTGGTTGGAGCTGGTGATCCGGATCGGTGGGGTGCTGGTCGCGTTCCTGACCCTGCCGCTGATCGTCGGCCAGGCCGAGCACAAGGTGATGGCGCACATGCAGGGCCGGCTCGGCCCGATGTACGCCGGTGGCTTCCACGGGTGGGCGCAGCTCGTCGCCGACGGGATCAAGTTCGTCCAGAAGGAGGACATCA
Source organism: Micromonospora sp. S-DT3-3-22 (assembly GCF_015354745.1). Classification (NCBI taxonomy): domain Bacteria; kingdom Bacillati; phylum Actinomycetota; class Actinomycetes; order Micromonosporales; family Micromonosporaceae; genus Micromonospora; species Micromonospora sp. S-DT3-3-22. Next base: position 36,101 of record NZ_JACGMO010000076.1, on the reverse strand, counting down.
CCCCGCGTGAGGCGGACCGGGCGGTGTTCCGGTTGGCGCCGGTGGTGGCCCTGGTGCCCTACCTGCTGGTGCTGCTGGTGATCCCGCTCGGCCCGGACGACCTGGTCGGGCAGCCGTTGGACATCGGCCTGTTCTTCGTCCTGGCGGTGGTCGGGGTCGGCGTGGTGGCGGTGCTGATGTCGGCGTGGGCCTCGGCCAACAAGTACAGCCTGCTCGGCGGGTTGCGCGGGGCGGCCCAACTGCTCGGGTACGAGCTGCCGCTGGTGCTGGCCGCCGCCTCGGTGGCGGTGGCGGCCGGAACGTTGAGCCTCGGCGGGATCGTCGAGGCGTGGCAGCCGTGGTGGCTGCTCTGGCAGGCCCCCGCCATGATCGTGTTCTTCGTGGCGGGGCTGGCCGAGATCCGGCGGCCCCCGTTCGACATGCCGGTCGCCGACTCGGAGCTGGTGTTCGGCTACATGACCGAGTACACCGGGCTGCGGTTCGCGTTCTTCCTGCTCGCCGAGTACGTCGGGATCGTGGTGATCGCCGCGCTGACCACCGTGCTGTTCCTCGGCGGCTGGCAGGGCCCGTTCGCCGACGCCCAGCTCGGGTGGCTGTGGACCCTGCTGAAGGTCTTCGCCGTCTCGTTCGTGATCATCTGGCTGCGGGTGTCGTTCCCCCGGCTGCGGGAGGACCAGCTCCAGCGGCTGTGCTGGCTGGTCCTGGTTCCGGCCGCGCTCGCCCAGCTCGTCCTCACCACCGCCGTACGCCTCACCCTGAACTGAGCGCCGGCCCGGAGGGGCCCCGGGACACTCCCCGGGGCCCCTCCGGCACGCTCACGGCGCGGCGTAGAGCAGGCGGTTCGGGGAGCCGGTCCCCGGGTTGACGACCTTGCCGGTGGTGGCGGCGGTGATCAGCGCGCTCTTGGCGGTGGCGAGGGTCGCCGTCGGGTTGGTCTGCCGGTAGCGGGCCAGCCAGCCGGTGACGTGCGGGGCCGCCATCGAGGTGCCGGACCAGCCGCTGGCCACGGCGGTGTTCGAGGCGATGCCGGCGGAGGTGATGTCCACCCCCGGGGCGAAGATGTCGACGCAGGTCCCGTAGCTGGAGAACGAGGCCCGGTTGTCGTTGATGTCGGTCGCCGCGACGGTGATGCCCCGGCTGGAGCGGGGGCCGTTGGTGCAGGCGTCGGTGTTGAAGTTGTTGGCGATGAAGACCGGGTACACGCCGTGGTCGATCAGGTTCTCGATCGAGGTGTTCGCCGAGGTGCCGTAGCCCTGGAGGCTGAAGTTCGCCACCGAGACGGTCGCGTGGTTGGTGGCCAGCCAGTCGACGCCCTCGATCAGGTCGGTGCTCCACCCGGAGTTGTCGCACTGGAGGACCCGGACCGCGCGCAGCGTCACCGACTTGGCGACCCCGTAGGTGGTCCCGCCGATGGTGCCGGCGACGTGCGTGCCGTGGCCGTGGCAGTCGTTGGTGCCGTTGCCGTCGCCGACCGCGTCGTAGACCCCGGCGGCGCGGGTGCCGAAGTCGACGTGGGTGGCCCGGATGCCGGAGTCGACGATGTACGCGGTCACCCCGGAACCGGTCGAGGTGTAGCCGAAGCTGTTGCTCAACGGCAGGTTGCGCTGGTCGATGCGGTCCAGCCCCCACGACGGCGGGTTGCTCTGCACGGCCTGGACGGACACGCCGCCGGCCTGGGCCCGCTCGGCGCGGGCCGTCGTCGGTCCGGTCCGGTCCGGGGTGGTGCTGGTCAGCCCGCCCTCGATCCGGGTGTCCCGCTCGACGTACTGCACGGTCGGGTCGCTACGGACGGCGGCGAGGGCGGCCGGCGGCAGCACGGCGGCGTACCCGTCGAGGACCTGGGTGTAGCGGTTCAGCACGGTGCCGCCGGCCCGCTCGGCGGCGGCGGCCGACTGGGCGGTGCGGGCGAGGCGGGCGGTGCGCTCGCCGCTGACCGGCTTGTCGGAGAGGACGACGATGTACCGGTCCGGCGCGGCTTCCGCGCTGCCGGCCAGCAGCGGCGCGGGCGCGGCCCGGCCGGGGCCGGGGGTGCCCGGTGCCGCGACGGCGGCGTTGGTGGTGGTGACGAGTGCGCCGGCGAGAACACCGGCGAGTACGCCCAGGCGTGCGGTCCTGCTACCCAGCTTGCGCAAGGCTCGATCCTCCTCGAAGGGGAGTCCGTAGTGGACTGGCAGCCCGCCGACGGGATTCGCGGCGACGGACGCCCCCTAGTCGAACAGGTCATATTGACCATCGTGTTAACTCTTGGGCACTGAAGGTGAATGTGCGACAGCTCTCAGTGTCCGTAGTCGACGGAGGGTTCGGTGCGCCCGGTGCGCAGCAGCGCGCCCCCACCCGACTGGTCGGGCGGGGGCGCGTGGCGCGGGTGGTTCAGCCGATCGGGGTGTGCTCCGGCGGCACCTGCTCGCCGGGCGGTGGGGGCGGTGGGGGCGTGCCGTCGCCGAACGGCCGGCCGCCGAGCGCCTCCCGCCCGTGCGGGCTGAGCCAGTTGACCAGGTCCGGGCCGAGCGGCACCACCCCGGTCGGGTTGATGTCCCGGTGCACCTCGTAGTAGTGCCGCTTGATGTGGTCGAAGTCGATGGTGTCGCCGAACCCGGGGGTGGCGAACAGGTCCCGCGCGTACGCCCACAGCACCGGCATCTCGCTCAGCTTCTGCCGGTTGCACTTGAAGTGGCCGTGGTAGACCGGGTCGAACCGGGCCAGCGTGGTGAACAGTCGCACGTCGGCCTCGGTGATGGTGTCACCGACCAGGTAACGCTGGTTGGCGAGCCGGTCGCTGAGCCAGTCCAGCCGGTCGAACAGCCGCCGGTACGCCTTCTCGTACGCCTCCTGCGAGCCGGCGAAGCCGCACCGGTACACCCCGTTGTTGACGTCGGCGAACACCACCGCGTTCACCTCGTCGATCTCGGCGCGCAACGCCTCGGGGTAGAGCTGCGGGGCGCCCTCGCGGTGGTACGCCGTCCACTGGGTTGACAGGTCCAGGGTCATCTGCGCGTAGTCGTTGGTGACCACCTGACCGGTCGGCACGTCGACGATCGCCGGCACGGTGATCCCCCGCTCGTAGTCGGGGTAGCGGGCGAAGAACGCCTCGGCCAGCCGTTCGATGCCGAGCACCGGGTCCCGCCCGCCGGGGTCCAGGTCGAACGTCCAGCTCCGGGCGTCGTGGGTGGGCCCGGCCACCGCCATCGGCAGCGCCTCCTCCAGCCCGAGCAGCCGCCGTACGATGATCATGCGGTTGGCCCACGGGCAGGCCCGACTGACCACCAGGCGGTAGCGGCCCGGCTCGACCGGGTAGCCGTCCCGCCCGTCGACGGTGATCCGGGTGGCGATGTAGCGCTGGTCCCGGGTGAACTCACCGCCCGGCTCGACGTACTTGCCGCCGGTCGTCGTGGTGCCGTTGCTCTCCGCCATCGTGTCGCCTTTCGTCCGCTTCGGCTCCCATCATGGCGGGTCCGGCGTCCGGTGGCACGGTAACGCGGCTCGGGCGGGGGAGAGCGGTCCGTGCTCAGCCGGCCTGGGCGGCGAAGGCGAGTACGACGAGGACCCCGTTGCTGACCGTGTGGGCGAGGATCGGCACCCAGAGGTTGCGGTGGCGGTGCAGCAGCCAGGCGAAGAGCAGGCCGGCTACCAGGGCGCTGATGGTGTTGAAGACCCGGGGCAGGTGCATCACCGCGAAGAAGCCGGCCGAGACGGTGATCGCGGCGAGGGTGGGCAGCCGGGCGGCCAGGCCCTGGAAGAAGACCCCCCGGTACAGCACCTCCTCGTAGACGGGTGAGGCGATCGCGCCGAAGAAGAAGGCGAAGGTGAACTGGGCGAGCAGGCTGCCCGGCGGGTAGCCGCCCTCGCCGCCACCGTCGGCGGTCAGCGCGACGGGCAGCGCCAGGAGCAGGCCGAGGGTGAGCGCGGCCTTCGCCAGCCCCCACCCGACGGCGGCCCGGAGTTGCCCGCCCCGGGGGCGGGTGAGCAGCAGCGGGGCGGCGACGACGCCGAACCGGCGGTAGGTCACGCCGAGGCCGACCAGCAACTGGATCCCGTTGATCAGTAGCCAGGCGAGGCTGGTGGCGAGCAGTTCGGACGCGCCGAGCAGCGCCGGGCCCAGGGCGAGGAAGTCCGCGACCGGGGCGTTGGCCAGGCCGACCCCGACGACGAGCACGATCGCGAGGTCACCCCAGGTGAACCGCGTGGTGGTGGGCGGGTCGGTGGGCCGGGCCACGGCGAGGTCGGTGCTCATGCCGACCAAGATTAGTTGCTTGACCTATATCGGTCAACCGACCGATAACCTATGATCGACCCATGCCGAAGGTCGTGGACCACGAGGAACGTCGCAGGCGACTCGGTGCCGCCGCCTGTGCCGTGCTGAGCCGGGTCGGGGCGGCCGGCACCACCGTCCGGGCCGTCGCGGGCGAGGCCGGGATGCCCCTGGCGACCGCGCAGCACTACCTGCCGACCCGGGAGCTGATGGTCCGGGCCGCCATGTCGCACCTGGTCGACCGGGTGGTCACCCGGGCCGGGGCACTGCGCCCCGGGGCCACCGCCCTGGACACCCTGCGCCTGGCCGTGGCCCAGGTCGTCCCGCTGGACGACGAGCGGATCTTCGAGTCCCGGGTCTGGTTGATGCTCACCGCCGAAGCGCTGATCGACGAGCAGATCGCGGCCATCATGCGGACCAACGCCGACGAGCTGCGGGCCAACCTCACCCGCCTGGTCGAGCTGGCCCGGCAGGACGGCAGCGTCGCCGCCGACGTCGACGCCTCCCGGGCGGCCGGCGAACTGGCGACCGTACTGGACGGGGTGACCCTCCGGCTGCTGTCCGGCGTGCTCGGCCCGGCCGAGGCCCGCGCCGAGATCGACATCCACCTCGACCGGCTGGCCCCGGACCGGCGGGCCTAGGCTGCCCCCATGATCGACGTGGAGGCGGTGGCCCGCCGGTTCGTCACCGACGTGTGGAACGCCGGCCGCGAGGAGTCGGCGTACGAGCTGGTCGCCGAGGAGTGCCCGGGGCTCGGCGGCACCGGCCCGGCGGCGGTGCTGGCCTGGCACCGGGAGCGCCGGGCAGCCTTCCCCGACCTGCGCTACAAGCTGGTGGACGTGGTGGCGGCGGGTGACCGGGTGGCGCTGCGCTGGCGGGCCGCCGGCACCCAGGCGGGACAGTTCGGCCCGGTGCCGCCGACCGGGCAGGTGGTCAGCTACTCCGGGGCGACGTTCCTGCGCTTCGACGCCGTCGGGCGGATCGTCGACGCGTGGAGCGTCAACGAGCTGTTCCAGCTGCTGCAACAGTTGGGTGTGGAGATGCTGCCGCCGCTCACCGACGCCGGGGCGTGATCCGGGCGACCGACAGGTTCACCGGGAACGGCTCCCCGGTGTCGACGAACTTCGTCCACCGCCCGGTCTCCACGTAGACCTCGTTCACCGCGTCGATCTTGTAGGTGTGCACGACCAGGCCGTCGTCCTCCACCTCGATCCGCCAGTAGAACGGGATGCCGGCCTGCGCGTAGAGGGTCGGCTTGAGCACCCGGTCGATGGAGCGGGTGCTGGGGGAGACGATCTCGACGGCCAGTACCACCTCGTGCGGCTCGTACCGGGACGGCTCGCGGGCGGCGGCGGTGGACGTGGTCACCAGCACGTCGGGGATGAACGAGCGGGTCCGGTTGATCCGCACCTCCACGGCCTGGGTCACGTCGTAGTCGTCGGGGCAGTCCTCTTCGAGCGCGACCATCAGGCGGCCGGCGATGGTCTGGTGGACACGGGTGGGGGAGGGGGGCACGATCAGCACTCCATCGAGAAGTTCGCGGCGGTGGCCGTCCTCGGGCAGCGCGTCCAGATCGTCAGTCGTCCAGCCGCCCTCCGGCGGATGGTCGTGCCGCAGCGCGGCGGTCATCGGTCGGTCCTTCCCGGTGCGTCGTTCTCCCCGCCCGTCAGGGTAACGCCGGCAAACGCCGGGTGGTGGTCGCGCACGCCGTGGCCACAGGGCAGGATGACCCCATGAGCGAGCGAGTCGGGGCGACACGGTGAGCGAGCACGGCGGGGGCACCGGCGGAGGACTGGTGAAGGGGCTGGCGGTCACGTTGAAGACGATGACCCGCCGGTCGCACACCCAGCAGTACCCGGACGTCGCCCCCGAGTTGCCGCCCCGCTCCCGGGGCGTGATCGCGCTGCTGACCGAGAACTGCACGGTCTGCATGCTCTGCGCCCGGGAGTGCCCCGACTGGTGCATCTACATCGACTCGCACAAGGAGGAGGTGGCGGTGGCCGGCGCGGCCCGTCCCCGCCAGCGCAACGTCCTCGACAAGTTCGACATCGACTTCTCGCTCTGCATGTACTGCGGCATCTGCATCGAGGTCTGCCCGTTCGACGCCCTCTACTGGTCGCCCGAGTTCGAGTACGCCGAGTACGACATCAAGGACCTGCTGCACGACAAGGACCACCTCGGCCAGTGGATGGCCACGGTGCCGCCGCCGCCCGCGCACGACCCGCACGGCGAACCGGCCAAGGAGGAGACCACCGCCGCGCGCAAGGCCGCCGCCCCGACCAGCTCCGCCGCCCGTCCCACCGTGGTACGCCCCGAGACCGGCCCCGCCGACGACGGAGGTGCCTCCCGGTGACCGGTGCGGACGTGCTGCTGCTCGCCCTGGGCGCGGTGGCGGTCGGATCGGGGGTGCTGGTGGTCGCCACGAAGCACCTGGTCCGGGCCGGCCTCTACCTGGTGCTCTGCCTGGGCGCGCTGGCCGGCGACTACCTGGTGCTCACCGCCGAACTGGTGGCCTGGGTGCAGGTGCTGATCTACGTGGGTGCGGTGGTGGTGCTGCTGCTGTTCGCGGTGATGCTGACCCGGGCCCCGATCGGGGCCTCCGACGACCTGGACCGGCCGGGCTGGCCGGCCGCGCTGATCGGTGCGGGCACCGGGCTGGGCCTGACGGCGCTGCTGGTCGACGCGTTCCGCTGGTCGACGGTGGAACTGCCGGCGGCGGGCACCGCCGAGGGCATCGGCGAGCAGGTGTTCCGCTCCTGGGTGCTGCCGTTCGAGGTGCTGTCGGTGCTGCTGCTCGCCGCCCTGGTCGGCGCGGTCATCCTGTCCCGCCCGGACATCGGAGCCGGTGGTCCGGTGAGCGCGAGGAGTGAGCCGGGTCTGCGAGCTCCGCAGTCGCGAACTGGGGTGGTCCGGTGAGCGCGAGGAGTGAGCCGGTTTTGCGAGCCCCGCAGTCGCGAACAGAGGTGGTCCGGTGAGGCCGGTCATCCCCTACGTCACCGCCGCGCTGCTGTTCGGCCTGGGCGTCTACGGCGTGCTGCGGCGACGCAACGCGGTGCTGGTGCTGATGGCGGTGGAGCTGATGCTCAACGCGGTCAACCTGATCCTGGTCACCGCCGACACCACCGTGCGGGCGGTGCTGCCGCACTCCGGGCAGGTCTTCGCGCTGTTCGTGATCGTGTTGGCCGCCGCCGAGATCGGCGTGGGGCTGGCCATCGTGCTTCAGCTCTACCGGCTGCGGGCCAGCGTCACCGTCGACGACGTGCCGCTGGCCGAGCCGGCCGGCGACCGGTCCGGCCTGGCCGGTGACGTCGCGGCCGGGTCGGCCGGCGGACGGGCGGAGGTCGGCCGTTGACCGGGCTGTTCGGGGCGGCACTGCCGGTCGTACCCCTGGTCGCCGGGTTGCTGGGGTTGCTGCTGCCGCCTGCGCCGCGGGACGCGACCACCGGGGAGGGCGCGGCCCGGCGGGCGGCGATCGGCCTCGGGGTGGCCGGCGCGGCCGGCGCGCTGCTGGTCGCGGTGCTGCTGCTGGCGCGGGTCGGCGACCCGGTGGAGACCAGCACCACCTGGATCGACCTCGGCGGGCTGCGGGTCACCCTCGGGGTACGGCTGGACGGCGTCGCCGCGCTGGTCGCGGTCGCGGTGGCGGCGGTGGCGCTGGCGGTGCAGGTCTACTCGGTGGCCTACCTGCGGCGCGGCCCGCACGACGACGTCGAGGTGGACCACCGCTATCCGCCCTACGCCGCGCAGATCAGCCTGTTCACCGCCGCGATGCTGCTGGTGGTGGTCAGTGGTGACCTGATCCTGCTGCTGGTCGGTTGGGAGGTGATGGGCCTCTGCTCGTACCTGCTGATCGCCCACGACCGCCGGCTGCCCGAGGCGCCCGCCGCCGCGATGAAGGCGTTCCTGGTCACCCGGGTGGGTGACGTCGGGTTCCTGCTCGGCATCGCGCTGCTCGGCGTCTCGGCGGGCAGTTTCCGGATCGCCGACGTGCTCGCCCACGACCACGCCACCGGCACGCTGACCGCCGCCTGCCTGCTGCTGCTCGCCGGGGTGGCCGGCAAGAGCGCCCAGTTCCCGCTGCACACCTGGCTGCCGGACGCGATGGCCGGCCCGACGCCGATCTCCGCGCTGATCCACGCCGCGACCATGGTCGCCGCCGGGGTGTACGCGGTGACGAGGCTCTACCCGCTGTTCACCCAGGCCCCGGTGGCGCTGGCGGTGCTCGGCGTGCTTGCCTCGATCACCCTGCTGCTCGGCGCGCTCGCGGCCACCGCCCAGGACGACCTGAAGCGGGTGCTCGCCTGGTCGACGGTCTCCCAGATCGGCTACATGACCGGCGCGCTCGCCGTCGGTGCCCCGGCCGCCGCACTGTTCCACCTGCTCACCCACGCCGCGTTCAAGGCGCTGCTGTTCCTCGCCGCCGGTGCGGTGATCCACGCCGTCGGCACCACCCTGCTGTCCCGGATGGGCGGGCTGCGGCGCAGCATGCCGGTCACCTTCTGGTGCACCCTGATCGGTCTCGGCGCGCTGGCCGGGGTGCCGCCGCTGTCCGGTTTCTGGAGCAAGGACGGCGTGCTCGCCGCCGCCGAGGCCGCCGCGCTCGACGGCACCGGTCCCGCCCCGGCCTGGGTCGGCTGGCTGGTCTGGCTGGCCGGGCTGCTCGGGGTGCTGCTCACCGCCGCATACGCCACCCGGCTGCTGCTGCGCGCCTTCTTCGGCGAGCCCCGGCTGCCGCTGCTGCACCCGCACGACCCGCCGGCCCTGATGCGCTGGCCGGTGCTGCTGCTGGCCGTCCCGGCGGCGTTGCTCGGGCTGGCGGGCTTCAGCCAGTGGTTCCGGCACCGCCTCTTCTTCCCGACGGTGCCCACCCTCCCGCCCGGGGACGTGGTGCTGGTCCACGTCGGTCCGGCGCTGCTGCTGCCCCTGCTCCTGGTGCTGGTCGGGGCGGGGCTGGCCTGGGCCGGCTGGCGGCGGGACCCGGCCGTCGACCCGGCCCGCGCCCTGGGTCCGCTGCGGCCGGTCTTCGCCCGCGCCTTCCGCCTCGACGACGTCCAACACACCCTCGTCGTACGCCCCACGACGGCGCTCGCCCGGGTGGCGCGTACCGGCGACGAGGTCGGGGTGGACGGCCTGGTGGAGGGGGTCGGCCGGGGCACCTCGGCGCTCGGTGCCGGGCTGGCCGCGCTGCACCGGGCGGCGCTGCCCCGCGCGACGGCGGCGGTGCTGGCCGGCGCCCTGCTGATCGGCCTCGCCGCCGCCCTGATCGGAGCATCCTCATGACGGTGGGGCAGGTGTTGCTGGTGGCGGTGCTGGCGTTGCCGGCGGTGGGGGCGGCGCTGGTGGCCGTGCTCCCCGGGGAGCGGACGGCCCGGCTGTCCGGTACGGCGGTCGCCGGGCTGACCCTGGTCGGGGCGGCGCTGCTGGTGCTCGGCGACCACGGCTGGTTCGGCTACGGCCCGGCCCCCGCCGTGCAGCCCTGGCACGAAGTCGACCTGCCCTGGGTGCCCGGCCTCGACCTGCGCTTCCACCTCGGGGTGGACGGCATCTCCTGGCCGCTGGTGGTGCTCACCGCCCTGCTCACCCTGCTCTGCTGCGGCTACACCGTGCGCCGGGTGCCCGAGGGTCGGGGGAGCGGCCGGGCGCTGGTGGCGTTGCTGCTGGTGGTCGAGGTGGGCATCCTGGGTACCTTCCTCGCCCTCGACCTGGTGCTCTTCTTCGTCTTCTTCGAGGTCGTCCTGCTGCCGATGTACGCGATCATCGCCGGCTGGGGCGGCACCGGCGCGGACCTGCCGGCGCGCGACGCGGCCCGCGCGGCGGCCCGCAAGTTCGCCCTCTACACGCTCTTCGGCTCGGTGCTGCTGCTGGTCGGCGTGTTCGTGGTGGTGGCCGCCGCCGGCACCGCCGACATCGTCGCGCTTACCGGTGGGGCGGGGTTGTCCCGGGGCACCCAGTTGGCCGCGTTCACCCTGCTCGGGTTGGCGTTCGCGGTGAAGGCCCCGCTCTGGCCGCTGCACTCCTGGCTGCCCGACGCGCACACCCAGGCGCCCACCGTCGGCAGCGTCATCCTCGCCGGGGTCCTGCTCAAGATGGGCACGTACGGCCTGATCCGGGTCGCCGTCGGGGTGGCCCCGGAGGGTGCCCGCTGGGCCGCGCCGGTCCTCGGGGTGCTGGCCGTCGCGGCGATCCTGGTCGGCTCCCTGGTCTGCCTGGCGCAGGACGACCTGAAGCGGCTGATCGCCTACTCCAGCGTCGGGCACATGGGGTTCGTGCTGCTCGGGGTGGCGACGCTGACCGCCACCGGCATCCAGGCGGCGCTGATCGGCAACGTGGCGCACGGGGTGATCACCGGGCTGCTGTTCTTCCTCGCCGGGGCGGTCAAGGACCGGGCCCACACCGGGGCGCTGGCCGAGTTGTCCGGGCTGCGGGAGACCGCGCCCCGGCTGGCCGGTCTGCTCGGTTTCGCGGCGGTCGCCTCGCTCGGCCTGCCCGGCCTGGCCGGGTTCTGGGGTGAGGCGTTCGCGGTGGTCGCGGCCGTCGAGCGGGGCGGGCCGCTGTGGACCACGCTGGCGGTGCTGGCGGCGGTCGGCGGGGCGCTCACCGCCGCGTACTTCCTGCGGTTGCTGCGCCGGGTCACCCACGGCCGGCCGAGCCCGGCGGTCGGCCGGTTCACCCCCGCCCTGGCCGGGGTGGAGCTGACCGCCTGGGTCCCGCTGGTCCTGCTCGCCCTCGCCGTCGGCCTGGCACCCACCCTGGTGCTCGGCTACGCCACCGGTCCGGTGGACGCCCTGGTGGGGATCGTCCGGTGAACGGGGTCGGCCCGGTGAGCGCGAGGAGTGCAGCGCAGCGGAGCCCCGCAGTCGCGAACGAAAGGTCCGACTCGTGAGTGTGGTGCAGAGCGTCGACAACGTGGCGTTGCTGCCGGCGTACCTGGCGGCCGGCACCGCCGTACTCGTGCTGCTGGCGGATCTGCTGGTCGGCCGGGCCGGCGCGACGGTGGCGGTGGCCTGCGCGGGCGTCGTCGCCACCGGCGTCGGCGCGGTGGCGGTGGGCGTGGCCGGCACCCGGCGGACGTTCTGCGTCGGCACCGACTGCTCGTGGGTGTTCGACGGCCGGGCGGCCCTGGTCGCGGGCGTCTTCGCCCTGCTCACCCTGGGTGTGCTCGGGCTCTCCGGGCCGCTGCTGCGGGGTGGCCCGACGCCCGTCGGCGAGTACTGCTTCCTGCTGGCCTGCTCGATGACCGGTGGCGTGGTGCTCGGCGCGGCCGGTGACCTGATCACCCTGATCGTCGCCCTGGAGACCCTGACCCTGCCGCTGTACGTGCTGGTCGGCCTGCGTCGGGGCAGCCTGGCCAGCGCCGAGGCGGCGGTCACCTTCTTCGTGGTGAGCGTGGTGGCGACCACGGTCACCCTGCTCGGCGCGGCCCTGCTCTACGCGGCGACCGGCGGCCTGCACCTGGACCGGCTCGGCGGGCTGCTGGCCGACGCGCCCGACGTGCCGCTGGTGCCGGCGGCCGTGGCGCTGGTGGTGCTCGGGCTGGCCTTCAAGGTCGCGGCGGTGCCGTTCCACGCCTGGGCCCCGGCTACCTACGACGGGGCGCCGTTGCCGGTGGCGGCCTACCTGTCCACCGCGTCGAAGCTGGGCGGGGTGGTGGCCCTGCTGGCGGTGGTGCAGCGGGCGTTGCCGGCCGAGGTGACCGGCCCGGTGCTGGCCCTGCTGGCGGTGCTCACCATGACCGTGGGCAACCTGGTGGCGCTGCGCCAGCGGCGTACCGTCCGGCTGCTCGCCTGGTCGTCGGTGGCCCAGGCGGGTTACATCCTGGCCCCGCTGGGGGTGCTGGCGACGACCGCCGGGCGGGCCGACGACGTCCGGGCCGGGGCGTACGCCGCCGCGGTGGCGTACGCGGTCTTCTTCGTGGTGGTGGAGCTGGCGGCGTTCGCGGCGCTGGTGGCGCTGCGCCCGGCCGGTGCGGACGGCGGCGCGGTGGCGGACCTGCGGGGGATGGCCCGGCGGCGGCCCTGGGCCGGGGCGGCGTTGGCCCTGGCCCTGGTCGGGCTGGCCGGCCTGCCACCGGGGCTGGCGGGGCTGTTCGCCAAGGTGACCGTGGTGCGGGCGGTGCTGGACGGTGGGGCCGGCTGGCTGGCCCTGGTGGTGGCCCTGAACGCGGTGATCGGGTTGGCCTACTACCTGCGCCTGGCCGCCACCCTGTACGCCGACCCGCCCCCGCTGCCGACCGCCCCCGCCCCCGCCGGGGAGCCGGCCGTGCCGGCCGGGGCCGTGCCGGCCAGGATGGCCTGGCCGGTCTCCGTGGCGCTGGCCGGGGCGACCACGCTGGCCGTGGTGATCGGCTTCGCCCCCCAACTGGTGCTGGACCTCGCGGCCCGCTGACCGGCCCGCCGCAGCCCCCGCCCGGCGGGTCGGACGCCCCCTGACCTGGTGTCCCGGGCCGTCCCCGGTGTCCGGTCCGTTCAGCGGGTTCACAGCTTCCTTCAGTCAACTGCCAGTCATGAGCTGGATGGTTGACGGGTACCGGTGACGTTGTACCGGTCAGCGGGTCCCGCGCGACCCGCGCACCGAAGGAGCGATCGTGCATCACAACCGCCTGAAGACCGCAGCGCTGCTGGGCCTGCTGACCTCGCTGATCCTCGCGGTCGGCTACTGGTTCGGTGGGAGCGGCGGCCTCGTCGTCGCCGTCGTCGTCTCGTTGCTGATGAACGGCGTGACCTACTTCTTCTCCGACAAGCTCGCGTTGCGCTCGATGCGGGCGCAACCGGTCAGTGAGGCCCAGTTCCCCGAGCTGTACCGGATGGTCCGTGAGCTGGCCACCGAGGCCCGGCAGCCGATGCCCCGGCTGTACGTGAGCCCCACTTCGCAGCCCAACGCGTTCGCGACCGGTCGTAACCCGGCCAACGCGGCGGTCTGCGTCACCCAGGGGATCACCGAGATCCTCGACTACCGCGAGCTGCGCGGGGTGATCGGCCACGAGCTGTCCCACGTCTACAACCGGGACATCCTGATCTCCAGCGTGGCGGCCGGCCTGGCCGGCATCATCACCATGCTGGCGAACCTGGCGTTCTTCATCCCGCTGGGCGGCAGCAACGACGAGGACGGCCCGAACCCGGCCGTGCTGCTGCTCACCATCATCCTCGGCCCGATCGCGGCCACCGTGATCCAGTTGGCGATCAGCCGGAGCCGGGAGTTCCAGGCCGACGCCTCGGGCGCGCAGCTCACCCGGGACCCGTTGGCCCTGGCCAGCGCCCTCCGCAAGATCCACCTGGGGACCCAGGCCCGGCCGCTGCCGGCCCAGGGCCAGCTCACCAGCACCGCCCACCTGATGATCGACAACCCGTTCAAGCGGGGTGGCGGCATCGCCGCGCTCTTCTCCACCCACCCCCGGATGGAGGAGCGGGTGGCCCGGCTGGAGCAGATGGCCCGCAACACCGGCCCGGTGCAGTTCCAGCGCTGACGGCGACACCGACCGCGCCCGCATCCACCCGGACGCGGGCGCGGTCGGGTCAGGGGGTCGGGCCGGTCGGCTGCGGGCCCACGTCGGCGGGCAACCGGTCGGGGCGGGTCAGCAGCACCACGACCAGCAGCAGCACCCCGGCCAGCAGGTAGGCCAGGGCCGGCCCGAACAGCGCGGCGGCCGACCCGAGCAGGAAGATCCCGCAGCCGGCGACGACGATGTTGGCGGCCACGATGGTCGCCTCCACCTGCCCCATCCGTTCCACCGGGGCCAGCCGGGCAAAGGTGGCCTGCGCGCCGATCAGCCACCCGCCGCCCGCGCCGATCAGCGCGTTGGCGCAGGCCAGAGCCCACACCGGGGCGTGCGTGGCGACCAGCAGGGCGGCCAGCAGCAGCGCACCGGCCAGAGCGGCGGCCACGGTGACCTGCCCGGCCAACCGGCCCAGCCAGGTGCCCCGCCCCAGCACCAGCACGAAGACCGCGCCGCCCAGCGCCGACGAGGCCAGCACCACCGGCCGCCAGGCCCCGGCGGCGAGGTTCGGGGCGAGGGTCTCCGGCAGCGCGCCGGAGAGCACCGTGGCGAGGGTGAGCAGGGCCACACCCCGCAGCACCGGGTGCCCGGCGATGGTCCGCAGGCCGGCGGTGGCCGGCGGGCGCGGCCCGCGCCGCCGCTGCTGCCCGGTCGGCAGGCCGGCCAGCACCACCGCCGCGACGAGGAACGAGACCAGGTCGATCAGGAGCGCCACCCGGGGGCCGAGCGCCACGGTGATGCTCGCCCCCGCCAGCAACCCCACCACCTGGCCGACCTGGTTGGCGAAGGCGGACAGGCCGAACAGCGGCAGCCGCAGCGGGGCGTCCACCGACTCGGCGGCGACCGCCACGTTGACGCTGGAGTAGGCGGCCCGGACCGCGCCGAGCAGGCCGGCCGCGACGATCGCCGGCACCGGCCGGGGCACCGCGAGGGGGACCGCGATCAGCACCGCGCCGGCCACCGAGAGCCAGACCAGCAGGGTACGGCGGGCCGGCACGTCCAACCAGCCGCTGAACACCGTGGCGACCAGCAGGGCGGGCAGGGCGCGGGCGGCGTACACGGCGGCCGGCCCGAGGACCGACTGCGTCTGGTCGTACGCGAGCAGCAGCAGCGCGGCCAGCCCCACGAAGTCGCCCAACTCGGAGATCCCCCGGGCGGTGACCAGGCGGGAGGCGACCGGATGCCGGAACAGGGCCAGGTAACCGGGGGGCGGTGAGAGCCGCTCGTCGGCGTCGGTCATCAGGTCGTCGGGTTCGCTTCCTCGACCCCGTTCTGCTGGTGACGGGTGCTCTGCTGGAGCACGGGGGAAGCTGCCCGGCGGCGGCTGCCCCGGGACGCCGGGCCGGGCCGGCGGCGTTCGGTCGTCGTGCCGACCATTGGACCTCCTACGACATCGGGGGCGATCCAGCGGTGTATGTATCTGGGTCGATCAGCAAGCTACCCTCTCGCCGCCACCGGGTCAGCGGCCCCGGGTGTGAGTGAATCGACCATTCCCGGAGCGACCTGCGGCGTTAGGGTCTACAGGGTTCTGAGTCGTTACCTGATCGTCTCCTGGGAGGTCTGCCGTGTCCGCACTGCGCCAGTACCTGGGCGTCTGGCGGATTCCCGGCGCCCCGCTGCTGCTGCTCCTCGGTGTCGTCGGCCGGCTCGGCATCGGCATGACACCGTTGGCGTTGCTGCTGGTCGTGGAGCAGGTCACCGGCCGGTACTCCCTCGCCGCCGTGGCCGGCGGCATCTACGCGCTGTCCGGTGCCGCGCTCAGCCCGGTCGCCGGCCGGATCGCCGACCGGGTCGGACCCACCCCGGTGCTGCTGACCACCGCCGTGGCGCACCCGCTGGCCCTGTTCGCGCTGCTCGGGGCCAGCCGCGCCGAGAACGCCGACCTGCGCCTGATCTACCTGGCCGCCGGGGTGGCCGGGGCCACCTACCCGCCGCTGACCGCCGCCATCCGGGGCGCGTGGAACGAACTGACCGGCCCGACCACCGGCCGCTACCCGCTGCGCAACACCGCGCTGGCCGCCGAGACGTCGCTCTTCGAGGTGGTCTTCGTGCTCGGCCCGCTGCTGGTGGCCGGCTTCGTCCTGCTCGCCGACGCCGCCGCCGCACTGGTCGGCGCGGCCGTGGTGACCCTGGTCGGCACCGCCGGGGTGGCGCTGGGGCGGGTGATGCGCGGCTGGCGGCCCCACGCCCGGGAGCACCACGCCCGGGGGCTCGGCCCGCTGCGGGTGGGCGGCTTCCCGGCGCTGCTGATCTGCGTGGCGAGCCTCGGCATCGCGTTCGGCGCAGCCGGGGTGATCGTGCCGGCGTTCGCCGGCAACCAGCCCACCGGCGACCCGGAGAGCCTGGCCGGCCTGCTGCTCGCCGTCTGGGGGGTGGGCAGCGCCATGGGCGGTTTCTGGTTCGGGGTACGCCGCCCGGCGGCCAACATGACCCGCCAGTTCGCCTGGCTGCTCGCGGCGGTGGCCGGCACCCTGGCGATCTTCGCGGTGATGCCCGGCCCGGTGTCCCTCGGCATCGCCCTGGTGATCGGCGGGGCCACCATCGCCCCCGCGCTGACCCTGGAGAACACCCTGGTCGGGCGGATCACCCCGACGGGCATGCTCAACGAGGCGTACACCTGGGTGGTGACCATGTCGGTGGCGGCGAGCGCGGCCGGCGGCGCGGTCGCCGGCCTGATCGTCGACCACGCCGGCGGAGTGCCCTGGGCGTTCCTGTTCGCCGCCGGTGCGGTCGGCGTCGGGGCCGGGGTCGCGGCGCTGCCCGGTGGCCCGATCGCCCGCGCCGAGGCCACCGCCACCCGCGCCGAACACCCCGTCACGGTCTGACCGCACCCCCTCGGGGTACGCGGCGTCGCGGTCTTCCGGGGTGTCCGCCTGCCCTCTTCCGGGGTGCGTGCGCGGCCGTCGGTCCGGGTGCGTGCGTCGGGCGGCCGTCCCCGTCGGGGGACGACCGCCCGGGTGGGTGGTGTCTGCCTACCGGGTCAGCGGTAGTTGGTGAACTGGAGGGATGCCGCTATCTAGCAGCCACGACACCGCCATGATCGCCGCTAGGCCGTCGCGAGGCCGTCCGAGGATGGCGTAAAGACCTTGTCGACGGCCCGCCGGGTACGGTCCTCGCTGGTCGGCATGAGATGGGTGTATGTCCGCAGGGTGAATCCGGGGTCGGCGTGGCCCAGGTATTCCGACAGCGCCTTGACGCTCTCCCCGGCATCGAGCAGAACCGAGGCGTAGAAGTGGCGCAAGGCGTGCATCCCCGTGGCCCGAGAGTGCTGGATGCCGGCAGCTGACAGGGCGGCGTGCCAGTAGTCCCGGTTCAGGGTGTGGCGGTCCAGGGCCACGTTGGTCCGGCCGTGGACGACCAGGTTGACTGTGACCGGGGGGCCGCCGGGAACCTCCCACGGCAGCGTCACCGGCACCGGAGGGAAGTCCTCCAGATGGCGGGTGAGAGCGATGCCCACCGACCCGGGCAACGGGATGTCTCGCGTCTTGCGTCCCTTGGGCAGCGCATAGACGAGCCGACTACCAACGATCTTCAACTGGCGGACCACATGCAGCGTGCCCCGGAGGAAGTCGATGTCCTCCACGGCCAGGGCCAGAACCTCACCCTGACGAAGGCCGCAGCCCGCCCCCAGGTCAACGGCGACACGGTAACGCTCGGGCAGCCCGCAGCGGATGGAGAGCACCTGTTCCCGGGACCACGGCACCACCCTGCGGGGCGGCACCTTCGGCGGTCGGACGGTCTTCGCATGACACGGATTACGAGGGATCCGACCGTCGTCGACCGCCGCGTTGAGGATTGTGGCGACGTTGCTGTAGGCGACGACCCGGTAGGTGACCGCCAACCCGAACTGTTGCAGCGAGCGATCCAGCTCCCGCAGGTGGGTCGGCAGGATTGTGGCGAGGGCGCGCCCGCCGAGGTGGGGGAAGATGTGTCGGCGTAGCCGCCGTTCGGTCACCTCGCGGGTCGACTCGTCGAAGGTCTGCGCGGCCAGCCACTGTTCGGCGTACTGCCGGAAGGTCAGCTTGCCGGCGGCCGGGTCGATGTAGGTGCCGCGTAGCTTGTCCGACTCCACCGAGACGAGGAACGCCTCAGCGGCTCGTTTCTCCTTGTCGGGAAACGACTTCGACCGCTCGCGGCCATCTGGCGCGATGTACCGGACGCGGTAGCGGAGCCCTTTCCCGTGAAGAGGGGGTCTGCTGCACCGATAGGTGACAGTTGTAGTCACGCGGCCTGACTGGCCGGTGGGGTCATGATGGTCTCGTACTCGATGGGGGTCAACCGGGACAGGGATCGTTGGCGTCGGCGGCGGTGGTAGGTCCGTTCGATCCAGGTCACGATCGCGGTCCTGAGTTGCTGGCGGGTGGTCCAGGTTCGGCGGTCGAGGACGTTGTTCTGGAGCAGGCCGAAGAAGGATTCCACGGCGGCGTTGTCGCCGGCGGCGCCGACTCTGCCCATCGACCGATCATGTGATGCTGGTTGAGTGCGCGGATCAGCTTCCGGCTTCGGAACTGGGACCCGCGGTCGGTGTGCAGCACGCAGCCGGCTACCGGGCCGCGTCGGGCTACGGCGTTGTGCAACGCGGTGACGGCCAGGCGGGACTTCATCCGTGAGTCGATGGAGTAGCCGACGATCCTCCTCGACCACACGTCCTTGATCGCGCACAGGTAGAGCTTGCCCTCGGCGGTGCGGTGTTCGGTGATGTCGGCCAGCCACAACCGATTCGGGCCGTCAGCGGTGAAGTCGCGGTGCACGAGGTCGTCGTGCACCGCCGGCCCGACCTTGCGACCCTTGCCGTGCCGCTTGCGCTTGCCGAAGGCGCTCCACCAGCCGTTGTCCGAGCAGATCCGCCACGCGGTGCGCTCCGCCATCGCCTGCCCGGCTGCGCGGGCCTCGTCGACTAGGAACCGGTACCCGAACTCCGGATCGTCGCGGTGGGCGTCCACCAAAGCGTTCGCCCGGTGAGCCGCAGCCAGTTCGGCGTCGCCGACGGGCTGGGCGAGCCACCGGTAGTAGGGCTGACGAGCGATGGTCAATACCCGGCACGTCACCGCGATGGGGATGCCGTCGGCGGCCAGCTCGCTCACGAGCGGGTAGAGCCATTTCCCGGCAGGTTCGCCTGCGACAGGTAGGCCGCGGCCCGGCGCAGGACCTCGTTCTCCTGTTCGAGGAGCTTGATCCGCTTGCGGGCCTCGCGTAGCTCGGCTGACTCGCCGCTGGTCGTGCCGGGCTTCGCGCCAGCGTCGATGTCGGCCTGGCGCAGCCACTTGAACAACGTCATGGGGTGGACCCCGAAGTCCTTCGCGATCTGCTCGACGGTCACGCCCGGATCACGGTCACGGGCCACCCGCACGACGTCATCGCGGAACTCTCGGGGACAGGGCTTGGGCACAGCGACATCCTTCCAGCCCGCTACCAGGGCAAGCCATCTCAGATGTCACCTATCGGTGCAGCAGACCCTGCGGTCCTTCGGTCGCCTGGTGGCGGTCGGGGTCGAGGGCACTGGTAGCTACGGCGCTGGCCTCGCCCGCCACCTGGGCAGCCGCAAGGTACCCGTCGTCGAGGTCGACCGCCCGGACCGCAGGACCCGCCGAGCCAAGGGCAAGTCCGACCCCATCGACGCCATCGCCGCAGCCAGGGCCACCCTCGCCGGCACCGCCATGGGCATCCCGAAGACCCGCACCGGTCCAGTCGAGGCCATCCGCGCCCTACGGGTCGCCCGCCAGGGCGCGGTCAAGGCCCGAACCGCCGCGATCAACCAGATGCGGGGCCTGGTCACCGCTGCCCCGGAAACCCTCCGGGCCAAGCTCACCAAGCTCAGCGCCGCTGTTCTGGTCAACCGATGCGCCACCCTCACCGCCGACCTGAAACGACTCCACGACCCGGAACAGGCCACCGCTGCGGCGCTGGTCGGGCTCGCTCGCCGGGCGCTCGCTCTGACCGGGGAGATCCATGTTCTCGACCGACAACTGGCACCGCTGGTCCGCCGGACTGCACCTCGCACCAGCGCCCTGTTCGGCGTCGGCACCGACGTCGCCGCCCAACTCCTGACCACTGCCGGCGACAACCCCGACCGGCTCCACTCCGAGGCCGCACTCGCCCACCTCTGCGGAGCAGCACCCATCCCCGCCAGCTCCGGACGGGTGCGCCGCCACCGCCTCCACCGAGGAGGCGACCGCCACGCCAACCACGCCCTACACACCATCGCCCTCTGCCGCCTGCGCTACGACGAACGCACCCGCGCCTACCAGCAACGACGCATCACCGAAGGCCTCAGCAAGCAAGAAATCCTACGCTGCCTCAAGCGCTACATCGTCCGCGACGTCTACACCGCCCTCCGCGCAGACTTCGCCGCCCTGACCACTTGACCTCCATAGGAGCATCGGGATGGCAGGCTTCCTTCGGGAGTGTGCCGGGGATGGTCACCTTCAGGTCTGCTTCTCGTAGCCTGAGTCGCAGTCGAACCGCCGGAAGGTGATCGCGCTGTTCCGGTCTGCATGCGTTGCGGGTTACTAGAGCGAATTACTTCGCCACCAGCGAGAGTGGCTTCCTCCGGCGCCGCTTCGATCCGAGAGGCCCGGCCGGTAAACCGCAGCATGCACGACGCCTCCGGGGCCTCACCCATGAAGACGAGGCCCCGGAGGCTTGCTAGTGCCTCTTGGTCATGAGGTGGAGGGTGCAGAGGACGGTGAGGCCGAACGCAACCGCCACCGCGGCCGGTGGGTTCACGAAGGCCAACCATGTGGCGAAGCCGGCCAAAGCGAGGAGGACAACCAGCCGAACGTCCAATGGCGGGGACGGGTCCGGCGGGGCTACCTTCTTCCTGGTCGACTCTGACTGAGGCATGTGCGAACCTTTCGGGAGAGGCCGATTGGTGCGGTTCGCGTCAGGCAGGACGCGAACCGCGCATGTTCTCCTGCTGGGAGTGCAGGCAGCATCCGCTGCCATTGCTCGTGATGGGGTTCCTCAGGCGGGAACACACCTTCCCAGTTGCGCGGTCCAGGCTGTCGCTCGTGTTTCCTTTGTCTCGAAACTGAGCGAGTCAAGTTGAGGGATTAACTGCCCGTCGTCTGCCCTGGCGGCCTTTACCTCATCGTTCACCCGCTCCGACACCGCCAAAACGATGGGCCGGGTTGTCGTTGCAAGCTGACGGCGCATGGTCTCTGATTCGATCATGCGAAACACGAATGTGACGTCTCGTCCGATGTAGCCGCCCCGCTCGTCATAGGCGGCTGCTCCCTGGTGTACAGCAAGTCGTAGTCGGAGGACGAGGCGGGAAGGCTTGTCCTCGTTGTAGGCGTTGAGGGATGCCGTCAAGCGCGGCACTACCTCGGTGAGTACTTGGAGAGGTCCACACGGCAGGATCACCAACGCGCCGTCACCTCGGTCGAGGATCTTCGCGTCCGCATAGAGATCTGCATCTTTCAAGGCGATATCCAGCATGCATAGAAGCTCGGACCGCAGGACCATCTGGGCACTGAGGTCGCGGTCGAAGCGGTGGAACGCCTCGATGTCCAGACCGAGAAACGTGAACGTGGCATGTTGATACATCGGTCCGCTCCTTCCGAGTGACTCGCACCGGACACCGAGGACCGAACGGTACTACATCGCAGTCCAAGTGTGCAAGAGTACCAAACTTGATGGCCTTCTTACGTGTTTCCACTGGCCAAGGCACGAAGGGCGGGGACATCGTCGATGATGATGGATCTCCGCGCAGTCTGGATGATCTTCTTGGTTCGCAAGTCCCGGAGCACCTTCGCCACTGCCTCCCGCGACGCCCCCACGTACCCAGCGAGTTCGACTTGCGAGATGTCTGGGATCGGATGGGTCGAGCTGGGATCGGGGGCCCGAGGGTCAATGCCCGCCATCTCCAGCAGTGTGGCGGCCACTCTGGCACTCACCGTCAACGTCGCTAGATCAACCCGCCGATGATCGGCATCCCGAAGTCGCTGCGTTGTCTGTAGCAACAGGAAGCGCATTACGCGGGGGTGTCGGTCCAAGAAGGCATTGAAGATCTCAGCGCTTACGATTGAACCCGCAACCGGTGTGACGGCTACTACGGTCGCTGATCGGGGCCGTCCGTCGACGGGAGACATCTCGCCCACTACTTCGCCGGGGCCCCTCGTTGCTAGGACGATCTCCTGTCCCTGCGGTCCGGCGGAAATGACCTTGACGTGCCCCTCTTTGATCAGCACGGCGTGTGTAGTGGTCTCGCCCTCGGTGAACACGACAGTCCCAGGTGCCAAGTTGACTGGAATGCCGAGATGCTGCAGCTCAGCCATCTCCTCGGCACTCAAGGCCGCATGAAGCGAAGTTGCAGGCGAGTCTGTCACGCCGGGATCCTACTTGCCGTAACCGGAGGAAACCAGACACGGATGTGCTGTGGTTAGTGACCGTTAGTGAGGAACGTGCAAAAAAAAGTCTCAGTCCCCTGCAAGGGTCGAGGTTGTTTAAGCCGCCTGACCCGGCGGGCTTGCGCATCGCCACCGTGGATACCTGAACCACTCTCGACTGCCATAGCTGGGATCATGGCAGAGGGGAGCGATATGGCAACAGAATGTCAACGCGGAGATTTGCCAGCCCGAAGTCGCCTGACCGATGCGCAAGATCCGAACATGCCGGGAAGGATCGAGTGCATCGCAGGCGCTATTGGGGTATGTCCTGGTAGGACTCGGCACAGTCCTCCCGGACGCTAGTCCCTTGCTAAACCGTGCGCAGCGCTAGTGTCGCCAGCAGCGCTGACAGCAGCCGGTCGGGACGCAGGTGGCCGCCGGTGGGCGATCACGGACAGCCGCCCGAGGCCGCAGACGTGGGCAAACCTCGCCGGACGAAGCGCCCAGAACTTAGAGCCGAGGGGTCGGAGCGCACCGGCGCCGACTATGTCGACCAGGACCAGGTCTAGGCCGTCACCAGGCCGTCGGAGGCCAATCGAGAGCGACCAACGACGACTACTGGTGACGATCCCTGCCCAGGTGGCATGGTGTGGCTGGCGCGATGACCAGGCCGGCCGGAGCCGCCTTACCTGTAGTTGGTGAACTGGAGGGCCACCCCGAAGTCCTCGCCCTTGAGCAGCGAGATGACGGCCTGGAGGTCGTCCCTCTTCTTGCCGGTGACCCGGAGCTGGTCGCCCTGGATCTGCGCCTGGACGCCCTTCGGGCCCTCGTCGCGGATCTTCTTGCTGATCGCCTTGGCCTTGTCCGACTCGATGCCCTGGATCACCTTGGCGTCGATCTTGTAGACCTTGCCCGAGGCACGGGGGTCACCGGCGTCCAGGGACTTCAGCGAGATGTTCCGCTTGACCAGCTTCTCCTTGAACACGTCGAGCGCGGCGCTGACCCGCTCCTCGGTCTCGGCCTGGAGGCTGATCGCCTCCTCACCCGACCAGGAGATCTCGGCGCCGGTGCCACGGAAGTCGAACCGCTGGGCAAGCTCCTTCTCCGTCTGGCGGAGGGCGTTGTCGACCTCCTGCCGGTCGACCTTGCTCACGATGTCGAACGACGGGTTCGCTGCCATGCTGATGCTCCTGCTTGTCCGGCGGTCTGTCAGGGTCGTCGCGGTGCTGACCAGCCCCACGACTCTCTGACGGTACCCGGTTGCCACGCCCCCGGGGGCGACCGCTATCCTTGCTCCGCTGCCGCGTTGCGACGCGGCGGTGTGCCCTGGCGGGTTGCCCGAGCGGCCAATGGGAGCGGACTGTAAATCCGTCGCGAAAGCTACAGAGGTTCGAATCCTCTACCCGCCACCAGGTGCACAAAGCGGCCCCTGACCAGCACGATCGCCGGTCAGGGGCTTTCTTTGTCAGTCTCGCTTCCGTCCCACTCCGAGCGGTCGACCCGGCCACCTGCGTCGCATACGTGTCGCCGTTCGATCATGTTCGCCGCAGGAGTGAGGCCCGGTCCGGCGGGTGTCTGTCGGGCGGGGAACCGGGTGCACCAGGCCAGTGTGGCGTCGTCGTACGCCTTGGCGCGCGGCCACCTTCTGCCCTGCGGATCGCTGGCCTCCGCCGCCCGGACCCGCCGGATCACCTCGCCCGGCCCTTCCGCAGCGAGGAGCGCGAGCACTGCCGGCCAGTCCGCCAGGGCGAACTGGTCCACGATGCGGCTGGCCCCGTCACTGAGCAGGACGGCACCCCTGAGTTCCGAGACAGGCCGGCTCCCGGTCAGCGCTTCCGTCGCCGCCCCCGGGTCGTCGGCGGCGACCCAGAAGCCGCCGGGCCGATTGCGGTGGGCGCGGAGGGCTTCGATGTAGTCGCGGAGCGCCCGGTCGTGTTCGACAGTTCCGTTCGGGGCGGCGTCCATCGCGGCGCGGTAGCGGCTGCCGACGGCGTCCACCCGCCCATCGGTGATCACCTCGGGAACGTCCCCAGCATGGTCGAGGACCAGCACGGAGTCGGCGAGCGCGAGGTAGTCAGCGCGATCGTCGTCGATCCGGAAGATGGTGACGGTTGCTGACGGACTGCTCGGGTCACTGATGTCGCAGATGTCCCGGTGCGCGTCGGCAACCTGCACGATCGCCTGACCGAGGATGGCGGTGAGGTCCTGGCCGTCGCCGGCCGCCAGTTGGCCGAGCAGTGCCCCACCGAGCCGGCGGGTGTACCAGGCGACACCGTGCAGGCAGGTCGAGGTGGTGCCGGACAGGCCGGCACCGTCGAGCAGGACGACGGCATTCGGTACGGTCCCGGCGAAGTCCTCGTTGGGCTGGTCGGGTTTGGCCGCGCTGGTTGCCATGGTGACCTGCATCAGCGTCCTCCGTGCCGTTCGGGAGCCGATGAACCGTGGCGTCGGTGACCGGCTTCGAGTCGGTGACCCGTGAGGCTGGGCAGGCCCGTCCGGGTACAAGGATCGCCGGTCGATGTGACGTGGGGGTTATCCGATTTCGGTGGACCGTCGCCGGGTCAGGGTGACTCCGGCGAGCACCAGGGCGATCGCGGTCGTGACGGCCTCGCGGAGGATCACCCAACCGAGGAGCACGGCGACGACGGGCAGCAGGTAGGTGACCACCGACGCGGCGGTCGGCCCCTCGTCGTCGATGATGCGGTAGTTCAGGACGTAGGCGGCTCCGGTGCCGAGCACCCCGAGGACGAGCAGGCTCGCCACCGCGTCGGGCCGCCACACCGGCGACTCCAGGCCGGCGAACGGCAGCACCGGGACCAGCAGAACGGTGGCCGCGCCGAGCTGGGCCGCCGACAGCACGAGCGGCGGGATTCCGCGTCCGGACAGGTACCGGCCCATGTAGACGTAGCCGAGCCCGTAGCTGGCGGCTGCGGCGAGGCAGGCGAGGCCACCCCAACTGGCGATCTCGCTCGCGGACTCCCACGGCGAGAAGATGACCACGACGCCCAGGAACCCGAGGGCGAACCCGGCGGCCTTCCGCACGGTGACGGTCCGGTCGACGCCGACGAGGAAGGCCAGCAGCAGCGTCCACAGCGGCGTGGTCGCGTTCAGCACCCCCGCCACGTTGGACCCGATCGTCTCCTCGGCGACGCTGAACAACAGGTACGGCACGGTGTTGGCGACCAGGGCGGCCACGAACAGGTGACCCCACAGCCTCCCTTGCCTCGGAAAGCGGAGTCCCCGGGACAGCGCGATCGGGGTCAGGACCAGGAAGCCGAGCAGGAGCCGGGTGAACACGATCTGCACCGGGTTGAAGCCCCGCAACGCGAGCTTGATCCAGAGAAAGCCGGAACCCCACAGCAGCGCGAGACCGGCCACCCGGGCGATACCCGCCCGGGTGACGCGCTGGCGGTCAGTCCTCAACGGGAATCCAGTCATGCAGGTTGTTCGCATCGGCGTGGGTCACGTGGATGGCTTACCTGATCGGAACGCCGGTGGGAAGCGCAGGAGCCGCGTTCTCGGCGGTGGCGTACAGGTGGTCCGCCGGTTTCCGCGTCATCGGATGGCGCTCGCAGAGGAACAGCGGCCGGTCTTGAGCAGGTCGACGGGAGTTCGACCCGGGCGGTCGGCCGATTCGGGCACCGGTGGGCCGGCCGGGGGAGGAGCGGTGAGGGGCGGCGGCCCGCAGTCGGCGCTCCCCGTGGGCGTCGGCGAGGATCGCGGGATGTCCGACGACCGCTTCATGCGTATCCACAGCCCCGAGTTCCAGGCGATGGCGGCGAGGGTGCTGCGGGCCACCGAGTTGACCTCCCGGCTGAACGTGCTGCCCTTCGACGACGAGGCCGGCCGGGCGGAGCTGTTGGCGCAACTTCTCGGCCGGCCACTGCCGGCGCGGGTGACGATCTATCCGCCGTTCTACACCGATCACGGCCTCAATCTGGAGATCGCGGAGCGGGTGTTCATCAACCAGAACTGCACGTTCCTCGACTATGCCGGCATCCGGCTCGGCGAAGGCGTCATGATCGGCCCGAAGGCCACCTTCATCACCCTCGGTCACCCGGTCGACCCCGGGCAGCGGCGGGAGTGGCTGACCGGAGCGCCCATCGACGTGGCGGAGAACGTCTGGATCGGGGCCGGCGCGACGATCCTCCCCGGCGTCCGCATCGGCCGCGACGCCGTGGTGGCGGCCGGCGCGGTGGTCGCCGACGACATCCCGCCCGCCACCCTGGTCACCGGCCCCAAAGCGACGGTACGCCGCCAGTGGTGACCCCCACGCGTCTCGCCCGTGGGCCGATGTAGCGGTATCCAGGCTGGCCGGATACCGCTACATCGCCTCCCTTGAGTCGATCATGCGCCCGCCCGCTCCGCGCCTCACGTCGGGCTCAGGTCGGGCTGGTCACATGCCTCGGCGACGTCGGGTCGGTCAGCGGCCGTCGCGGCCGGGTCGTGCCGACTCCGGCGTGGCCTCGTGGCCGGGCATGCCGTGGGTACGCCGCCGCTGCTTCATCTCCGCCTCGTAAAGGTGCCGTCGGCCGTCGGCCAGCTTCTCCCGGGCGTACCGTTCGATCTCCTGGAACGTGGCGTAGTAGCCGTCGTCGAACTCCTCCACGATCTGGAACGTCCACCGGCCGGGCAGCAGGTTGCGCCCCAACAGCTCGTGCTCGACCCGGTCGGCCACCTCGTCGTGCCCGGCCCCGCGCAGCAACTCCACCACCTGGTCCAGGGTGAGGTCCGCGCCGCCGACGAGCTGGTGCGCGGAGTAGAGGTGCCCGCGCACCCGGTGGATCGTCTCCAACGCCTCACTCAGCTTGCCCAACGCCTCGACCGTCGCGTCGTCGACTCCCGTCGGCCGCGCGTGTTCCTCGTCGACCGCACCATGCTGACCTGCCATAACCTCCGACATACCCCCAAATCGCCCCAGCTATCCCGGTCCTGCTCAGTCCGCCAGGCGGAACGCCAGCTGTGTCTTCCACGTGTTCCGGTCCGGGTCGTCGTCCGGGCCGAGGTGGTAGATCTCCAGTCGGCAGCCCCAGCGCTCACCCGCGTCGGTGTCGCCGGCGTCCCAGCGCAACCCGTGGCGCTGGGCCCACTCCAGGAACGCCCCGGTCACCTCCACCAGTTCGTCGGGGTCACCGACGTGGGTGGTGGTGAGGTAGCGGCCGGCCGGCAGCACGCCGGTGCCCATGGGCGCCTCGACCGCGAGCTGCGTGCCGGCCGGCAGCGGCACGCCCGCCTCGACCTCCAGTTCCCGCGCCATGTCGATCACGTGGTAGCGCAGGAAGTCCGGGCCGGCCGGGGTGATCCCCCGCGCGGTCAGCCAGTCGGCCAGGTCGGACAGGGCGGCCGCGGCGTCGCCGATGGTCGCCATGGTCACCGTACGTCTGATCCCCAGGTACGGCTGGGCCGCCCGCTGCTCGATCACCGGTGTCTGCGATGTCATGGATTCACGACAGCATCGGGGTACGACATCGCGGGGTCCGACCGCCTCTGGCGGGTGTTTCGCCTGCTCGCGCCGGCTCGCCACCGTACGCGCGTTTTGTCGTTGATCTGGTGCGGAGTCCGTCGACTCCCGACAGGCCGCTTCCGTACCTGACGAAATGAGCTATGGTGATCGATGTGACGGTTCCGGGAGCAGTCGTCGCGACCTTCGAATGCGACGGTCACCCTGCCGCCCGGAGAGCGGCCCTGCGCCGTTAAGATCGGGTTTGCGTCGATAGTGACATTGGGCGATTCGTGGAGGCAGTTACCCGTCCTGGTGCCGCTGATCTGGCACGGGGAGGTGACGGTGGTGGGCCGAACGGCGGAACCTCTCCGCTGCTCGGACCAGCGCCGCTCTCCCCGCTTTTCTGGGTACCCGAGGTGTGGCACGATCGTGGAACCTCCACCATCCCCCGTGAACACTCTCTCGACAGGAGCAATCATGTCTGGTCGAAGGCTGGGCCGGCTGTTTGGCTCGCTCCTCGTGCTCGCCACCATCCTGGGTGGACTCGCCGTCACCGGCGTCCAGTCCATCGACGGCGGCGCGCAAATGGCGGACGTCGTCTGGACGATGGGCGGCGCGCGCTAAGCCCCCGCGTCGTCCCCGCTCCCGGTGTCCTGGGGGTGACGTCTCTCAGGGAGAGGGTGGCGCATGGCCAGCCGAGATCAGCGGCGTAAGTCCACCGAACGCGCCTGGTTCATCACCGCCCCCCTGGCCCTGCTGGCCATCGTCTTCAGCACCGCGATCGGTGTCCTGCGGCCCGAGTTCGGGAAGTGGGGCCTGGCGTTCGTCCTCTTCGTGGCGATGACGGGGATCAGCATCCCGGTCCTCAACGTGATAGTCCGGCGGCAGTCGGTCGGGGTGACGTTGACCGAGGTGCCCCTCGTCGTCGCGCTCTTCTTCCTGCCTCCGCTGACGGTGGTGCTGATCTACACGCTCTCCGTGCTGATCTGGAGCGCGTCACACCGGTTCGCCCCGGCCAAGCTGTGGTTCAACGTCGCGAAGGCGGCGGCGGCCACCTCGTTGGCCGGGCTGCTGCTGCTGGCCCTGCCCCCGCTGGAGGGGGTGGGGCCGGGCACCTGGGGCATCCTGTTCCTGGCGGTCAACACCATCACCCTGGTCAGCCTGCTTTCGGTGGCCGGGGTGCACGTGCTGCTCCAGGGCTGGCAGGCCGGCCGGGAGGCGCTGCGTACCGCGCCCTCGGTCTTCCTCACCACCTCGATCAACGCCTCGGTCGGCCTGCTCGTCCTGATCGCGTTGAAGACCACCTGGTGGTCGGTGCTGCTGCTGGCCGCGTTGTTCGCGGCGTTGTTCCAGGTCTACCGCTCCTACTCGCAGTTCTTCCGGCAGCACCGCACCCTGACCGGCATGTACGACCTCACCCGGTTGCTCACCAACAGCGCCGAGGGGGCGCTCGCCGACATCCTCCTCGACCGGGTGCGGGCCCTGATGCAGGCCGAGTACGCCACCCTGTGGCTGCCCGCCCAGCGCCGGCACCCCGAGGTGCTGCTGACCGCCCGGGTCGACACCCCGGGCCTGCTGGACTTCGCGCCCACCCCGACGGTCTTCCGGGAACAGGCCCGCGAGCTGGGCAAGACGCTGTCCATCGGGCGGCTGCTCGGCGACGACACGGCGTTGCGCCGGGAGGTCGGCGCGCAGCAGGTCAAGGACGCCATCGTGGTGCCGCTGCGGTCCGGTCAGGCGGTGATCGGCACCCTGGAGGTCACCAACCGGCTCAGCGACATCGGCCACTTCACCACGAGCGACATCCCCGTCTTCGAGACCGTGGCCGCGCACGCCGCGGTCGCCCTGGAGAACTCCCGGCTGGTCGACCGGCTGCGCCACGACGCCTACCACGACGCGCTGACCACGCTGCCCAACCGGCGGCGGATCACCGCCGCGCTGGCCGAGGCGGTCAAGATCCGGGCGCCCGGCGAGGTGGTCGCCGTGCTCCTCTTCGACGTCGACGGCCTGCGCCAGGTCAACGAGTCGCTGGGGCACGCGGCGGGGGACAAGGTCCTCGTCGAGGTGGCCGAGCGGCTGCGCGCCTGCGCCCCCTCGTCGGCGCTGGTGGGTCGGGCCGGCGGGGACGAGTTCCTGGTGACGCTGCGGCTGGAGAACGCCGAGGCGGCCCTCGAACTGGCCGCCCAGCTCCGTGAGCAGATCCGCGACGAGATGGTCTTCGACGCGCTCACCCTCGACGTGGACACCGCGGTCGGGGTGGCGGTGCATCCCGACCATGGCAGCGACGCCGCCGTGTTGTTGCAACGGGTCGACCTGGCTGCCACCGCGGCCAAGGCGGTGCCGGGCAGCGTGCAGTTGTTCAACCCGGCGCTGGAGTCGCGGTCGCTGCGCCGCCTCGGGCTCGCCGGTGACCTGCGCCGTGCTCTCGACGAGGGGGAGCTGGAGGTCTACTTCCAGCCGAAGGTGACCCTGCGGGACCGCCGGCTGCTCGGGGTGGAGTGCCTGGCCCGCTGGGAGCACCCGGCGCACGGCACGGTTTCCCCGGAGGACTTCGTCGCGGTCGCCGAGCACACCGGGCAGCTGGGGCGGCTCACCGAGTTCGTCCTCCGTGAGGGGCTGCGCCGCAGCCGGGACTGGAGCCGCACCGGGCAGCCGCTGGCGGTGGCGGTCAACATCGCCGCCCGTTCGTTGACCGACCGGCACTTCCCGGACCGGGTCGGTGAGCTGCTGGCCGAGTACGACGTCCCGCCGCAGCTGCTGACCGTCGAGATCCCGGAGGCGGCGGTCCTGGACGGCACCGAGCGGCCGATCCCCACCCTGCGCCGGCTGCGGGACCTCGGCGTCCGGCTGGCGGTGGACGACTTCGGCACGGGCAACTCGTCGCTGGCCCAGCTACGCCGGTTGCCGGTGCACGAGGTGAAGGTGGACCGGTCGTTCGTGCAGGGGATGGCGACCGACCCGGGGGACCTGGCGATCGTGAACGCGGTGGTGTCGCTCTCCCAGCAGTTCGGCCTGGCGGTGGTGGCCGAGGGGGTGGAGAGCGAGCTGACCCTCGAACTGCTCCAGGACATCGGCTGCGAGATCGGGCAGGGTTTCCTGTTCAGCCGTCCGCTGCCGTACGAGCGGCTGGAGGCCTGGTTCGGTGCCCAGACCGACCAGGAGGCGATCGACCCGGACGCGCTGCCGAGGCTCCGCGTCGTGCCCTGAGCTGCGGCGACGCGGGACAGGGGGATCCCATTTCACCCCCGGCGCGGTGCCGTGTAATGTATCCCCTGCGCGACGCCCTCCGGGGTGATCGGGTAGGCCCCCTTAGCTCAGTCGGCAGAGCGTCTCCATGGTAAGGAGAAGGTCTACGGTTCGATTCCGTAAGGGGGCTCAGAGGGTCCGGCTGGACCCGCCTGCGGCGGTGTAGCTCAGATGGCAGAGCAAGCGGCTCATAATCGCTGTGTCGCCGGTTCAAGTCCGGCCACCGCTACTCTCGTCCTCCGGGCTCATCCCCGGTGGTCGGTGGGACGGGCGCCACTGGCGCCCGCTTTGCATGTCCAGGCGTTGTCCGCGTAGGCTGATGCGCTGTAGTTGATATCCGTAGCGAGGAAGGCACTCCGCCGTGGCGAAGGCGACCGATGTCCGGCCGAAGATCACTTTGGCGTGTGTGGAGTGCAAGGAGCGCAACTACATCACGCGCAAGAACCGCCGCAACGACCCGGACCGCATCGAGCTGAAGAAGTTCTGCCCCCGGGACGGCAAGCACACGATCCACCGCGAGACCCGCTGACCTGCGGCCGGCAGTAGGCCGGCCCGGTCCGTAGCGCTTCACCCCGGACGCCGATCCGCAGGGCTGGCGCGGCCTTTCACGGTCGCCCGCCCGTACGGGTCGGCGTTCGTGCGTCCCGTGTAGGTTCGGCGGCATGTCCCTGGACCCGTCCTTCGTCGGCCGGACGTACCCGCCGACCGCCCCCTACCAGGTGGGCCGAGAAAAGATCCGCGAGTTCGCCACCGCCATCGGCGCCACCGACCCGGCCCACCACGATCCGGCGGCGGCCCGTGCGCTCGGCCACCCGGACGTGGTCGCCCCGCCCACCTTCCCGGTCCTGATCACCATGGCCGCCAGCCAGCAGATCGTCGACGATCCGGCGCTCGGGGTCGACTACAGCCGGGTGGTGCACGGCGACCAGCGGTTCGCCTACAACCGGCCGGTGGTGGCCGGGGACGAGCTGGTCTGTGTGAACACCATCGAGGAGATCAGCTCCCGCAGCGGGCACGGCTTCCTCACCACCCGCACCGACGTGACCACCGTGGCCGGTGAGCCGGTGGTCGCCGTCTGGTCCAAGCTCGTCGTCCGTGGGGAGTCCTGACGTGGAACTGTCGACCCGTACGTTCCGGGTGACCCGGGCGGACCTGGTCCGCTACGCGGGCGCCTCGGGGGACTTCAACCCGATCCACTGGAGCGACCGGACCGCCACGAAGGTGGGGCTGCCCGGGGTGATCGCCCACGGCATGTTCACCATGGCGTTGGTCGGTCGGGCGGTCACCGAGTGGGCCGGCGCGCCCGACGCGGTGGTCGAGTTCGGGGTGCGGTTCACCCGGCCGGTGGTCGTTCCGGACGACGACGAGGGCACCGAGATCACCGTCGACGCGGTGGTCAAGGAGGTCACCGAAGCCGGTCTGACCAGGCTCGATGTGACCGCGCGGTGCGGCGGCGAGAAGGTCCTGTCGCAGGCGCGGGCGATCGTGCGGACGGCCGGCTGACAGGTCGTCGGAACGGACCGGGCGGGACCGGTTGGGAAAGTCGGGGCGCTACCCGTACACTGGTCCGCCGTGGGGCAAGTGACCCCTGCTCGGCCGTGCAGGCCGGGTGGGGCGAGCGTTGCCGCACAGGGGTGTAGCTCAATTGGCAGAGCAGCGGTCTCCAAAACCGCAGGCTGCAGGTTCAAGTCCTGTCACCCCTGCGCCTCAGGCCTGACCGTTCCCGTGGGTCGCGCCGCCGCAAGGCGGCGTCCGGCCCGTGGTGGTGGCATCGGCGGGGTGGCTTCGAGGCGACTCGGGGCCCTTCGTCCGGTCCGCCGGCCGCGGCCCGTCGCGGGACGGTTGGTCCGGCCGGCGTGACCAGCGCCGCGTACGCCTCCCGGCGTACGAACCGACATCCCGCGACGGAGGGCGAAGTGGCCGAGAGCAAGCGGCGCGGCGAGGACGCCGGCGACGACGGTCTGCGCGACGAGCGTGACGAGGTCGTCGACGAGGTGACCGCCGACAGCGACGCCACCGACGACGACGCCACCGACGCGGACGAGCCGGTATCCCGGGGCGGTACCGCGACCCGGTCGCGGACCCGCGCGGGTGCCGCCGACAGCAAGTCGAAGACCCGCTCCGAGACCGACCGGGTGGGGCCGTTCGCCCGCATCGCGCGTTTCTTCCGCGAGGTCGTCGCCGAACTGCGTAAGGTCATCTGGCCGACCCGCAAGGAGCTGCTGACCTACACGGCCGTGGTGGTCACCTTCGTCGCGGTGATGCTGACCATCGTGGGCCTGCTCGACTTCGCCTTCGCGAAGGGCGTGCTGTGGGTCTTCGGCAGCCCCAGCTGACCGGCCGACTGAGCCGATAGTGACGGAAGTGAGCAAGCGTGCCTGAGTACGACGAGACCGCCGAGACCACGGACGACCAGTCCACGGTCGCGACGGCGGCGAGTGACGAGTCGGTCGAGGCCGCCAGCGAGCCGGAATTCCCGACCACGGAGCCGGAGCCGGACGAGGACTACGACCCGGTCGCCGAGCTGCGCCAGAAGCTGCGCTACGCGCCCGGCGACTGGTACGTGGTGCACTCGTACGCCGGTTACGAGAACAAGGTCAAGACCAACCTCGAGACCCGGATCACCTCCCTCGACATGGAGGAGTTCATCTACCAGGTCGAGGTGCCGACCCGGGAAGAGGTCGAGGTCAAGAACGGCAAGCGTTCCCAGATCCAGGCCAAGGTCTTCCCCGGCTACATCCTGGTCCGGATGGAGCTGACCGCCGAGTCCTACTCCTGCGTGCGCAACACGCCGGGGGTCACCGGGTTCGTGGGGGCCACCGACCGGGCCGACCGGCCGGCGCCGTTGAGCCTCGACGAGGTGCTCAAGTGGCTGGCCCCGGCGGTGGAGACCGAGCAGAAGAAGGCCAAGCCCGAGATCAAGGTCCTCGACTTCGAGGTGGGCGACTCGGTCACCGTCACCGACGGGGCGTTCGCCTCGCTGCCGGCGACGATCAGCGAGATCAACGCCGACCAGCAGAAGCTCAAGGTGCTGGTGTCGATCTTCGGCCGGGAGACCCCGGTCGAGCTGAACTTCAACCAGGTCGCCAAGATCTGACGTCGTTCCCGTCGCCGGCGGTGGGCCACGGCCTGCCGCCGGCGACGTCGTTCCGCCCCGGCGCGGACCTCGGCGCAGAGGGTCGCCGGGCGCTGCGCTACCCTTGAATGTCGTCGCTGTGGCACCGCGCTGACCGTGCGCGCCCGTGGCCGGCACCTTTCCCAGTTCCAAGCCCCAGGAAGTGACATGCCTCCGAAGAAGAAGCTCGTCAAGACGTTCACGCTTCAGCTGAAGGCGGGCCAGGCGACCCCGGCTCCGCCGGTGGGCCCCGCGCTCGGTCAGCACGGCGTGAACATCATGGAGTTCTGCAAGTCCTACAACGCGCAGACCGAGTCCCAGCGGGGCGACATCGTCCCCGCCGAGATCAGCGTCTACGAGGACCGCTCCTTCACCTTCGTCCTGAAGACCCCGCCCGCCGCCCGGCTGCTGCTCAAGGCCGCCGGCGTGGACAAGGGCTCCGGCGTGCCGCAGAGCCAGAAGGTCGGCTCGGTGAGCCAGGCCCAGGTGCGCGAGATCGCCGAGAAGAAGATGGTCGACCTCAACGCCAACGACATCGACCAGGCTGCGAAGATCATCGCCGGTACCGCCCGGTCGATGGGCATCGTCGTCAACGACTGACGTCCGTCAGTCCCCCAGACCAGTTCGTGGGAGGGCGCGCGTCGACCGCGGCCCGCCAGAGACCACAGGAGTAACCCGAGATGCAGCGCAGCAAGACGTACCGCAAGGCCGCCGAGGCCATCGACAAGTCGAAGCTCTACACCCCGGCCGAGGCGGTCAAGCTCGCCAAGGACACCACCAACGCCAAGTTCGACGCCACGGTCGAGGTCGCCATGCGCCTCGGCGTCGACCCCCGCAAGGCGGACCAGATGGTCCGTGGCGTGGTCAACCTGCCGCACGGCACCGGTAAGACCGCCCGCGTGATCGTCTTCGCCGCCGGCGCGAAGGCCGAGGAGGCCGTCGCCGCCGGTGCCGACGAGGTGGGCACGGACGAGCTGGTCGCCCGGATCCAGGGCGGCTGGCTGGACTTCGACGCGGCGATCGCCACGCCGGACCAGATGGCCAAGATCGGCCGGATCGCGCGGATCCTGGGCCCGCGCGGCCTGATGCCGAACCCGAAGACCGGCACGGTGACCATGGACGTCACCAAGGCCGTCTCGGACATCAAGGGCGGCAAGATCACCTTCCGGGTGGACAAGCACTCCAACCTCCACCTGATCATCGGCAAGGCCTCGTTCTCCGAGACCCAGCTGATCGACAACTACGCCGCGGTGCTGGACGAGGTGCTCCGCGCCAAGCCGTCCGCGGCCAAGGGCAAGTACCTCAAGAAGGTCACCCTGGCCACCACGATGGGCCCGGGCGTCCCGGTCGACCCGAACGTGGTGAAGAACCTCCAGGAGACCGCCGTCGAGGGCTGATCCCGACCGCTCCCGCGCAGGGGCCCCGCCACGGACCGTGGCGGGGCCCCTGCCGTGTGTCGGGCTGTGGCAGGCTCACCCCATGCGACTGGAGGACATCCGGCTCCGGTACCACCGGGGCGGCCCCTGGGTGCTGCGCGGCGTCACGGCCCGTCTCGATCCGGGCGAGGTGGCGGTGGTGCTCGGCCGCAACGGGGCCGGCAAGTCGACCCTGCTGCAACTCTGCGCCGGGGTGCTGCGTCCGGTCCGGGGCCGGGTGGTCGACCGTCCCCACCGGGTCGGCTGGGTGCCCGAGCGGTTCCCCGCCGACCAGCCGTTCACCGTGACCCGCTACCTGACCGCCATGGGCCGGGCCGCCGGCCTGGGCCGGGCCGGGGCCGACCGGGCCGTCGACAGGTGGACCGACCGGCTGGGCCTGGCCCCGTTCCGTTCGGTCCGCCTGCCCGACCTGTCCAAGGGCACCGCGCAGA
This sequence comes from Micromonospora sp. S-DT3-3-22, assembly GCF_015354745.1. Classification (NCBI taxonomy): domain Bacteria; kingdom Bacillati; phylum Actinomycetota; class Actinomycetes; order Micromonosporales; family Micromonosporaceae; genus Micromonospora; species Micromonospora sp. S-DT3-3-22. The sequence goes on along the minus strand of NZ_JACGMO010000076.1, from coordinate 358 downwards.
AGGTCGGGCTGGCCCAGGCGATGCTGCGGACCCCCGGCCTGCTGGTCCTCGACGAGCCCTGGGAGGGGCTGGACTCCGCCGCCCGGGGCCTGGTCCCGGAACTGGTCGACGAGGTGCTGGCGGCCGGGGGAGCGGTCCTGGTCAGCGACCACCGGGGCGAGACGGTCCGGCTCCCCGGGGCCCGGCACTGGACGGTCGCCGACGGCCTGCTCACCGACGAGCCGGCCACCGGTGACGCGGCCGTCGCCGTGGTCGAGGTCGCGGTGCCGGCCGCGCGGGTGGCCGGCACCGTCGCCCGGTTGCGCGCCGACGGCCACCAGATCCTGCGGGTACGCGAACCCGCCGGCACGCCCCGGCG